>DASTAW010000002.1 GCA_035712365.1 Terriglobia bacterium | reverse complement strand
CGTTTCCGGTTCGTTTTTTGGCAATTTTCCTTTGTTTTCAACAACCTCTCCGGTTCGTTTTTCAAAAAACGTGTTTTTTTGTCCCATTTGCCTCAAAACCAGCGCGAAAAGTGCCTTTTTGGGGACTGCAAAAATTCGCTCCTTGCCGGCACGCATTCGTCTACCGGCCACTGAGAAAACCGCTGGGCCAACCATGGGCCGCGCTACAAACACCCCGCTTCATTCCCTGATCCTGCACCGCCAATGTCGATGTTTAACCTGGCAGGTTTTGCCTGCCTCTCTGCAAGACTTGCGCCCGGCCGCGCGCCTTACCGGGAACCACTCTGTTAAGGCTACCATAGCTAGCCTACTAAGTCAAGCAAAATCGGCGGGAGAGGCTGGAAGGCAGGAGTCAGGGGCCAGAAGTCAGAAGTCAGGAGTCAGAAGTCAGGAGCAGCGGGTCCGTGCTTCAGAATTTCCCGATGATTGCTTCAGCGGCTGAAGCCCGCTGGATGGAGGTGCAGCGAACATCGGAGCTGGAGCTCCGACCTCCGAGGTAAAGCCCTGAGGGACCTCAGCCAACCAGCCCTCAGCCGGTTGTGCTGGCCCCCGCGCCGTGCTCCAATGAGATTGAAGCAGAATAGCGCGGGCTGGTTTGAAGTTTGCCGGCAGAATATGAGGAAGCATGAACAACGAACAAATCTATAAAAATTTCATTGGTGGCCGGTGGGTTGAATCTGTCAGCGGCGACACTTTCAAGAATATCAATCCGGCCGATTTGAATGATTGTCTCGGATCATTTCAGCGGTCGAACGCCGGCGACATCGATGCGGCGGTCGCAGCAGCGAAAGCAGCCTACCCAGGCTGGAGACGGACCCCGCCTCCCCAACGCGCTGAAATCCTGTTCCGTGCCGGACGCCTGCTCACCGAGCGGAAGGAAGCTCTGGCGCGCGACATGACACGAGAGATGGGCAAACCACTCGAAGAGGCCCGCGGGGACGTTCAGGAAGCCATTGACATGACGTTTTACATGGCCGGTGAAGGCCGCCGCCTGTTTGGCCATACCACCACATCGGAACTTCCCAGCAAATTCTGCATGACAGTCCGAAGCCCGATCGGCGTCTGTGGCCTGATTACACCCTGGAATTTTCCGATGGCCATCCCCGCCTGGAAAATGATGCCGGCGCTGATCTGTGGAAACACCCTGGTGCTCAAACCCGCGGAGGATACGCCTCTGTCGGCCTTCAATCTGGTGAAGGCGCTGGAAGAAGCCGGCCTGCCGCCGGGCGTGGTGAACTGCGTGAGCGGATTTGGCCCGGAAGCAGGCGCGCCGCTCACCGGGCATCCAGAGGTTCCGGTGCTTTCGTTCACCGGGTCTACGGAAGCCGGCCGCCAGGTGGCCCACGCCGGGGCGGAGCGTTTCAAGCATGTCTGCCTGGAGATGGGCGGCAAGAACGTGATTTTGGTGATGGACGACGCCCATCTTGACCTGGCAATCGACGGCGCCGTCTGGGGCGGCTTTGGAACCAGCGGCCAGCGCTGCACGGCCTCGAGCCGCATCGTCATTCATAAAGGTGTTTACCGGGAGTTTGAGCACAGGTTTGTCGAGCGAGCACGGAACTTGAAGGTGGGTAGCGGGTCGGATCCCAAGACTCAAGTGGGACCGTTGATTAACGAGGCCCAACTCAGGACGGTGGAACGTTACATTGAAATCGGTATCGGGGAGGGCGCCCGGCTGGTTTGCGGAGGAAAGCGCCTGACCGGCGGCGAATATGACGGCGGGTGGTTTTTTGCGCCCACCGTCTTTTCCGACTGCACTCCCGCGATGCGAATCAGCCAGGAAGAGATTTTCGGCCCAGTCGTCTCCCTGATTCCCTGCTCCAGCCTGGAGGAGGCAATCGAGATTGGGAACAGCACCGTATACGGTCTATCTTCATCCATTTACACGCGGAATATCAACAATGCCTTCAAGGCCATGCAGGAGATGCAGACGGGGATTTTCTACGTAAACGCGCCAACCATCGGGGCGGAAACCCACCTGCCGTTTGGGGGAACCAAGCAGACGGGCAACGGCCATCGCGAGGCCGCCACCGCAGCACTCGATTTCTACTCAGAGTGGAAATCGATCTACATCGACTACAGCGACAGGCTGCAAAGAGCGCAGATCGACACCTGAAAATGGAGTCTATTTGCCTCCGGCCTCGCGGACGTCGCGGGCTATCACATTGATGAGGCCCGCCGCTTCCGCAGGGACCTCCACGTGTCCGCCCAGGATAGAAGCCGGTTCAATATCGGCGCCATACATGGCGATGTCTGCGTCCCTGTCTGGCTTTACGACTGCGCCGTTGAGACTGACGCCGGCAAAGACCCCCCGGCTGCGCGAGTAGGTCAGAATTTCCGCGTGCATCTCGACGTCCGTGGCTGCCGCAGCGCGCCTTCCCACCGGGCCCGCCGCGGCGCTGGCATCAGCGCCCACCTTAAACTTGTCGCTCAGCAGCCGGTCCATGCCGCCGCGGTTTCTGAAGATCATTACGAGGTCGGTGGATGACCCGCCGATCTGGAACCCGAAACTGCCGCCGCTCACCAACAGGAACGCAGGAGCGCTCCAGTGGTCGCCTGCCAGGCACGTCACCAGGCCCCTTCCGTAGCTTCCGCCAAATACGAACGCGGCGCTTTTTTCTCCAGGAATAATTGCGATGCATTTGGCAGAACCCAGCAACTCCTGCGGGATGCCCCTGTCCGGCGCATTCATGATGTCTTCAAAAGCGAATCTGGAGCTGCGGATGCGATCGACATCCTGCTGGCGGCCGGATGCGGCCAGGGCTGGGACAGCAGTGGCAGCTAGAATCAGCGCAGCCGTAAGAAAGCGTATCTTCATTCAAGGTCCTCCATTCTAAACCTATCCAGGTTCGAGCCAGGCGGCAGTCAATGGGACCGCAAACACCGGATTTCCGCCTGCGTTGTGCTAATCAGCGAGACCGGCGCGTTCTATGCTGAAGCCGGGACTTCGCGGTTCCGCAGCCAGCATCGGTCCCGCGATCCAGTCGAGCCGACTCCGTTCAGAGTCTCTCCGCAGAGTAACCTCCCACGCTTGTGTTAGATGCAGATTTTCGGTTTCAGGAGGCCGGTCATTTTGTCGCTGGGGCAGCGGCAGCCTCATCAGTTTCCGTGGCGCTGCGATGGCTTTCAGAGCTGGCCTCGGGGTCCGATGCAGGCGAAGGTGCGAGTCCTGGCGGCAAGGGGTGCGGCCCCAACCCGAGAAGCAGTAGAGGCTTTGCTTCTGGAAGGCCTGTTGGAGAGAACCCATTCTGTTTCTGGAACTCACGCATAGCGTCGCGGGTTGCGGTGTCCCACTGGCCGCTGGGCTCATCGTGATAGACGCCGGCTTTGGCCAAAGCTTCCTGAATTTCCCGCACCCTTTCAGGCTGGATATGGACCTGCTTGTACCGGCGAGTGGCCTTCGAGCTCCGGCTTCGCCGGTGCGCCGCATGAGATCGCTGCTTCTGTTTTGCAGTCAGCGGCAGACCAGGGATAAGCAATAGCGCCGCAAAGATAGAGAGCGCCCAACGGACCAGCAGACGCGGGTTGGGGGAAATTCCGGTCATTTCATTCAATGCAAAGTGTCGGCCAGGAACATGGTTGTAAAGGACCCTCCCGCATGCCGCGCGACGAGCAGCAGGACATCCTGCCCCGACCGCAGAGTGCTCTGGAGGCGCACAAAATCCTCCAACGAGGAAACCGGATGATGGTTGATGCTGAGAATGATGTCCCCGGTCTGCACGTTGAGTTCAGCAGCAAAGCCTTCGGGAATGATCCTAGCAACCAGGACGCCCTGCGGCTTCGGGAGATGGAGTGCCTTCGCCAGTTGGGAGGACTGGTCCGGCGTAAGGTCCCGGACACTCGCTCCCAGAACACCTCCGGATTCTTCCGGCGCGCTCCGGGCGTCGTTTGGCGGAGGACTCGCCTGTTGCTGGGCAAGAATCCTGTTACGGTCCGCGACTTCTACCAAGGCCGTCTGTTGCTTCCCTTCGCGCAGTAACTCCACCTGCAACCTGCTGCCGACCTTGCTGCGCGATATGAGTTCGACCAGATCGTCCCCTGAACCGATGTCCTGGCCATTGATCGAAAGGATCACGTCACCCATTTTCAGGCCTGCACTAGCGGCCGGGCTGCCAGGCTCGACATTGTTGACGACGACGCCGTGATCGGCCCCAAAGCTTCGCAGCAGGGCAGGATTGCTTTGGTCGAGAAACGTGACGCCGATGGCGCCCCTCTGCACCTTTCCGGAAGCGATAAGGGAATTGTAAATGGCGCGGGCCGTGTCCGACGGGATCGCAAAGCCCACGCCGTCGTTCGATCCGCGGCTGGTGGCGATAGCGGTATTAATGCCAATCACCTGGCCGGTCATGCTCACCAGCGGGCCTCCGCTGTTCCCGGGATTGATGGCGGCATCGGTCTGAATGTAGCGCTTGAACTGTTCCTCCCTGCCGGGACCTATTTCGCGCCCTTTGGCACTGATAATACCGGCTGTCACAGTTGATTCAAGGCCGAAGGGGCTTCCGATGGCCAGCACCCAGTCGCCAACCTTCACCGAGGATGAGTCCCCAAACTGCGCAGCCGGAAGGCTCCTGCCGGCATCAATTTTGATGACGGCGAGATCTGTCCACTTGTCGGCCCCCACAAGCGTGGCCCTGTAGTGTGAGCCATCCCCGCCGTGCAGATAGACCTCGATGCGGTCCACCTCTTTGTCGGGGTCTCGCTGCATGACAACGTGATAGTTGGTCAGCACATAGCCGCGTGGGTCAAGGATGATGCCCGAGCCGAGGTTCCGCCGCTGGTAGTCTTCCTGACCGCCACCTGGTCTTCCGAAAAAACGGTTGAAGAAATCGTCCAGCGAATCATCACCGTCGCGAGGACCGAAACCGCGGGCAGAAGCCCGAACAGTGGTTTCCGTGTTGATGTTGACAACGGCGGGCTCGATCTGCTCTGCGACACGCGCAAAGCTGCTGGAGAGATCTACAGGCGAGGGCAGCGCCAGCGGCTGGGGCCCGGCCGGGTCGCCTGCCGAATGAACTGCGCGACTGCCGTGGAAAATGAGCGCGCCGATCGCGATGCCAACGCCAAGCGTTACGACAATCGCCAGGACAGTCAACTGCCGGCGCACACCAATCTGCATCCTTAATTCCTCGCGCCCGAGCCGTACGCCCGAAGCGGATTACGCGGGGCCCAGCAGAAATTATACACCGGATTTCCAGCGGCCGATGTCCGGCCTGGCGAACTAGCGCCTCTTCAGCAGCCGCCAGCGGCGAAGCGGGGGGCAATGCCCTGGCCCAGACGGTCCGCCACGGTGTGCGCAGATTGGCGCCGCATGGGCAGGGCACTGCGTTTTCAACAGGTACGAAGGCGCTTCTTGCCGCCCATCGGCAGAATTCCCCGAAGCGGCGGCAGGTACAGCGAACAAACGATCACGACTTGCGCGAGGTCTTCATGTCCTCTTTGGCCTGTTCTTTGCCCTTCTTTACCTCGGACTTGATATCCTTGTGGCTCAGGTTGGGATTGAGAGCCTGCAGGGCCTTGCCGAGAGTGTCTCCGCTTGTCACTTTGCCCTTAAGCTGGTCAAAGGGAATGTTGAGATTGTGCGAGACGTGAACGGCCGCCACGAACTCTCCGAGATTTTTGAAGCCGGAGGCAGCGTCCTGAACGTTGGTACCCGACGGCAGCAGATCCTGCACCTTGCTCGACAACTTTGTGTTTTGTGCGAGCAACTCTGATGGCGTCTTCTGGGTAATAGTCGGCCCGTTATTTCCGCCGTTCCGCCCACGGTCCATACCAGGGTTCTCCGCCCCAGGCTCGCGGCCCATCGGCCCGTTGTCCATGGGCCTTCGGCCCACGCCTGGTCCGCCACCCTGGCCCGATTGCCCCGCCTGGCCCATTCCGCCACCTCCACCCATTCCGCCGCCGCTCCGACCCTGGGCCATCAGTGGCAACCCGCTTAGACAAAACAAAACAGCCAAAGCCGTACTGAACAAAATTGCTCGTTTCATAGACTCTTTCCTCCTTCAAGGCATGAGCCTTCGGTGCGCTCTGTTTGTTATGCCCGCCTTCAGGGCATAGTGCGCGGCTTTAATCCACAGATGCAGGCGCCAGAAAGGCTGTTGCCTTGTTTGATCTGGGATTTGTGGCTGGGCGCGAAATCCGGTCAACCTGAAATCCACAGATGCTTCGGGCGCGAAGTTCTCCAAGTCATTGGAGGGGCCCAGCACCGTATACTGAGCCGAGCAATCAGGCATCCATCCCCTTAATCGCCTCAAGTCATTGATAATCCGAGTAAGCTGTTCAATTTGTCGTTTCCCAGAGTTGTGTGCCAGATCTCCCGCGAGGAGCAATTGTCACCGCCACGCATGTAATATTTTCTTCCCGCCCTCCGAGTTAGGGATTAGCCCAGGCAAGAAGAACGCATTTGCTATAATCTCTGGTTTACACATCAGGCAGATGTTTCGCCACGACGCAGCGGGCCGAGCGGACCAACTCAATACCCGCGCCAGCGAGGATAACTACGGTGTACCTGGAGATTCAGCGCAGAATCCGGCAGAGGTATCTGGAAAAGGTCAGGGAGCTCTTCAATCTGGAAGCCAGTGACCCGGTGTTTGATTTTCCGCCACGGTCCGAACTGGGAGACCTTTCGATAGCCGCCTGTTTCGAATTGGCAAAAAAGCTGCGGCAGCCGCCGCGCAAGATTGCCGAACAACTGGCTGGCCAGTTGCTCCCCATTGAGGGAATAGATCGCGTCAGCGTTGCCGGAGCGGGCTATCTGAATTTTCATCTCGACCGCGCTGCGCTTGCATCGGCGCTGTTCCATGTGCGCAGCTTCCCCACCCCTCCTGAATCCGTCCAGCCTGGCAAGGTGCTCGTCGAACACACCAGCATCAATCCCAACAAGGCGGCGCACATCGGCCATTTGCGTAACGCGGTGCTGGGCGATGCCTTCGTCCGCATGCTTCGCTTCCGCGGGCATCACGTGGAAATTCAGAACTACATTGACAACACCGGCGTGCAGGTGGCGGACGTCGTGGTAGGGTTCCGGCAACTTGAGCGGAAGAGCATTGACGACGTCCGGAAACTGGCCGAGGACAACGACGTCCGGTTTGATTACTACTGCTGGGACCTTTACGCGCGGGTCTCCAGCTTCTACGCCGAGAGCGGCGACAAGGAAATTCGCGCCCAGACCCTGAAGGCCATCGAAGAAGGCGAAGGCGAAGCCGCCGAGATGGCCCGCCTGATTTCAACCGCCATCGTCAAACTGCACCTTCGAACCATGCAGCGCATCAACGTCCGTTACGACTTGCTGGTGGAGGAAAGCGAAATACTGCGGCTCGATTTCTGGAAGAGCGCCTTTGAACGGATGAAGCAGATCGGCGCCATTCGGTTTGAAACCGCAGGAAAGAACGCCGGCTGCTGGGTGATGGACCTGGGCGGAGCGGAGTCCGAAAAGATCGAGGAAGAATCCGCAGCGGAAGACGTGAAGATCATTGTGCGTTCAAACGGAACGGTCACGTATGTGGGAAAAGACATTGCCTACCACATGTGGAAATTTGGCCTGCTGGGAAAGGATTTTTCTTATGCACCGTTCTACCGCTACAGCGATGGCCAGACGGTCTGGCGCACGGGCGAAGGGCCGGAAACGGGCGCGCCGGAGTTCGGGCACGCCTCCGAAGCCTACGCCGTGATCGACACGCGCCAGGCCTACCTGCAGAACATTGTGGCGGCTGCATTCAAAGCGCTGGGGTTCCATGACCAGGCGGAACACCTGCACCACTTTGCTTACGAAGTGGTGGGCCTTTCGCCGTCCTGCGCGCAGGAAATGGGATATGCACTTCGCCCGGAAGACCTGGAGAGAAGTTACGTTGAAGTGTCCGGGCGCAAGGGCCTGGGGCTGAAGGCCGATGATCTGATCGACATGCTGGTGGAGAAAGCCTCAGAGGAAGTTCGCTCCCGCGAGATGACAAGCGACCCCGCCGAGCAGGCTGCCTACGGCCGCATGATTGCCGTGAGCGCGCTGCGCTACTTCCTGCTGAAGTTCTCGCGCCAGGTAATCATCGCGTTTGATTTCAGAGAAGCGCTGGCCTTTGAAGGCGAAACCGGGCCGTACCTGCAATACACCATCGTGCGGGCGCGCAACATCTTCCGCAAGTACGCGGGCGATCATCAGGGCTTCAAGCCCGGATCGCTGGCGGAAAAACTGTCGGTTGCTGAATTGACCAGGCACTTTGAGGGCGAGGACGGTACCGCGTTCTGGGAACTGGCGGTCCTCACAGCGCACCTCGAGATGGTGGCGGAGCAGGCTATCTCCTCCACCGAACCGGCTGTGGTTGCCAAGTATGCCTTCCGGCTGGCGCAGGCATTCAACAATTTCTACCACCGCTTCCATATTCTTCGCGAGGCAGACCCTGGGCGGCAGACATTCCTGCTTTTCCTGGTCCAGGTGGTCGAGCGGACATTGACACTGACGCTCAATCTCATGGGGATCGACGTGCCGGAACGCATGTAAAGTCAAGCGTTCTGCAGGGTTACGCTGAAGGCTTAAAGCCGTGTCGCTGATCGTCTCCGGCTGGTTGTTCAGTCCGATATCCGGCCGGATGAACTGGGATCAGATCTTCAACAGGATCTGCCGGACCGCCTCTTCCTGGGTATGAGGAACGAATCCCACCAGCGTATCTCCGGATTGCAACACGGTGGAATCGTTCGGCGTCAGAACTTCCCCTCCCCGGACGATGCCGATGATTTTGCATCCGGAGGGCAGGCTGATCGCCTTCATTTTCTTTCCGGCCAGCTTTGTAGGCCCTGTCAGGCGGAATTCCATGATGCCCGCCGAGCACGACGCCAGATTGCCCACTGAAATCACCGGAGATTTCGGCGCCATATTTCGGATGGCACTGAACACGCCCGCCGTGGCGCTGACGGTTACGTCCACGCCCAGCCGCCTCATCAGCGGTTCGTTCTTTGGATTCTTCACCCGCGCGATTGTCTTGGGAACGCCAAAGCGATACTTCGCCACCTGACAGGAGATCAGGTTGTCGTCATCGTGGTTGGTAACGGAGCACAGGATGTCGGCCCTCGCCGCCCCGGCATGCTCCAGCACCTCCGCCGACGATCCTTCCCCCAGCACCACCGGGCAATCGACCTGCTGTGAAATCAGGTTGTAAGTGGCGCGATTCCTCTCAATGATGGTCACCTCGTGGCCGTTCTTCAGCAGCGAGCGGGAAAGGTAGTAACCCACCAGCCCTCCGCCAACAACCAGAACGTAGAACGATCCGTCGTGCGCTTCCAGCGGACGCTGCGCCACGCGCGGATTGGTGACCGGCACCGGACGCAGCGCCCTTGCCGGGACAGAGGATTTTACCGCCGCGCCCGTCAGCCCCGCCGAAAGCAGCTCGGCGCCGGCCGCCGTGATCGCCAGAGTTTCAACGCCGGCTTCGTGGAAATACGATTCGCGGTCAGGATCATAAACAATCGCCACCACGCGCGGCACGTTAAAAATCACCCGCGCAATCTGCGCCAGCATCAGGTTGGTGTTTTCATCGCGAGTCAGCGCCAGCAGGATGTCCGCGCTTTCTGCGCCCGCGTCGCGCAACAGGTCTTCGTCAATCGCGTTGCCGTAAAGGAACCGCACGCCCTCGGGCGGCTTGCCGCGCTCCAGCGCGGAACGCTCCTTGTCAACAATCACAACCTGGTGCGCAGCGGTGTCCACTTTTCTGATGAACTGCGAACCAACCCGCCCATACCCAATCACAATGATTTTCATGATGCCTTGCCCGCTCCGTCACAGGTTTCAAAAGGAAGAATGGCTTAAAGCAATTCTGCTTTAGCAGGTTGCTGAGAGGGGCCATGTTGTCATGCTGAGTGAACCGAAGCATCCTCGTATTTGGCCGAAAATAAATGCCGAGATTCTTCGCTCGCGCTCAGAATGACAGACGCAAAGACCCTTCCGGCAATCCCCTGAGAAGGAGTTATATTACTTTACTCCACCCTGCGCCGACTGGTTATTTAGCCAATCAGGGGTAGAGAGACCAGGGTAAGAAGGAAAACCTAAACCTCAAAAATGAACAGGCCAAAGGCCGAATATTCTAGTTTCATTCCGCCATGAGAGGGAACTTTATAAGCCACTGTGTTTAATGGCACAATCTGGGTTGATGCATAATATACTTGCAACCAAACGGCATTATTGACTTGCATTGTCACAACACAATATACTTGTGATTGCACAACAGAATACACTTGTTTTCGCCCGACGGAGGGCCCCAAGCCGGGAAGACAAATATGGCGACCCCGCCTAGAAAACTCGCAGAATCCCTCGATGTCCTGAAGACGCTTCAGGAAGGAGGAAGACGTGTATTCAAGTCGGACGAACTGAGCAGGGTCCACCGCGAACGGCTGGTGGCAAACGGTTTTTTGCAGGACGTGATGAAAGGCTGGCTGATTTCATCGGGCCCGAGCGCGCGCCCCGGCGACAGCACACCCTGGTATGCGTCGTTCTGGGAATTCTGCGCGCTTTACTGCAACGAGCGTTTCGGGAACGAGTGGCACCTCTCGACGGAGCAGTCGCTCTGGCTGCACGGCGAGAAGACGGTCATCCCGGAGCAAGTCGTAATTAACAGTCCAAAGGGCACAAACAATACGATCGGGTTTCCCTTCGGGACCTCGCTTTATGACCTGAAGGTACAGGAGATGCCGGTGGCAAGCGATCTGGTGACAAGGGATGGCTTGCGGCTTTTCTCGCCGGCGGCGGCGCTCGTGAGGGTGGCGGAATCCTTCTTCGCCCGCAGCCCTGTTGAAACACAGGTGGTGCTGGCAAGCCTCCGTGAGCCTTCCGACCTGCTGCGCCTTTTGCTTAATGGCGGCCATTCCGCGAAAGCGGGCTATCTGGCTGGGGCCTTCCGCCAGACCGGACGCCCTGCTTTTGCGGATGAGATCATCGGCACGATGAAGAGCGCGGGCTACGATGTGCGGGAAAGCAATCCCTTCGACGCTGTGCAGATATTCGGCATACCGCGCCGGGCTGCGGCCCCCATCGTAGGGCGCATTGAAATGCTGTGGGAATCCACGCGCGAAGCCGTCATCGAACACTTCCCGAAGCCGCCGGGACTCCCGAAAGACAAAAAAGCATACCTCCACCGTATTGACGAGATCTATAAGAGCGACGCCTACCACTCGTTGTCCATTGAAGGCTACTCGGTCACCCCGGAGGTGATCGAGAAAGTGAGACAGGGCAACTGGAGTCCCGAGCATGACGGTGATGACCGTCAGAGCCGTGACGCGCTGGCGGCGCGCGGCTACTGGCAGGCATTCCAGATGGTCAAAGCGACAATACGGAAAGTGATCGCGGGCGAAAACCCCGGTACGCTTGCGCGCGCGATGCACAAGGAGTGGTACCGTGGATTGTTCCAGCCTTGCGTCACGTCAGGCCTGATCGAGCCGGGTGCTCTGGCGGGATACCGGAATATCCCCGTATACCTTCGCACATCGCGCTTTGTTCCCCCACGCTGGGAAGCAGCCCGCGAGGCCATGCCGGTGCTCTTCGACCTCCTGGAAAAGGAAACGGAGCCGGGCGTGCGCGCCGTGCTCGGCCACTGGCTGTTCGGCTACATCCACCCCTACCCTGACGGCAACGGGCGGATGGCTCGTTTCCTGATGAACGTGGTGCTGGCTTCGGGCGGCTACCCCTGGACGGTTATCCGCGTTGACGACCGCGATGCCTACCTCACCGCGCTCGACCGCGCCAGCATCGAGATGGACATCAGACCTTTTTCCGCCTTCGTGGCAGAGCGCGTGCGCTGGTCGCTTGAACACCACAAACATCGGTAATCAAGACGAAGGGAGTGTGCATCGCCAGATGGACGATATGAATTTGAGCGAAATTGTCACATTCAGGGTTTTCCGATTTGAGTAAACGCACGAAAGCGGAAGTGCTTCTGGTAGCCGCGACCTTCTTCTGGGGCGCAACCTTTGTGATCGTCAAGGGCGCCCTGTCGGATGCCGCGCCGCTGGTGTTTATCGCCCTGCGTTTCCTGCTGGCGGGACTGCTCATGTGGTGGGTCATGGCGCGGGGACGAATTGAGCGCAAGGCTGTCCTCCCCAGCCTGCTGCTGGGAATGGTGCTCTTTTCCGGCTTCGCCTTTCAAACCTGGGGACTGCTTTACACCACTCCTTCCAAGAGCGCCTTCGTCACGGGATTCAGCGTCATCATGGTGCCCCTGATTTCAGTTTTTTTCGGATACCGCCTGGGCCGGGGAATCATGGCGGCGGCGGGCCTGGGCCTGGTGGGGATCTACTTCCTCGTTGTGCCTTCCGGGATTGGAGCGGTGAATCGCGGCGATATACTGACAATGTTCGCGGCGATTTCATTCGCCATTCATATCGTGCTGCTCGGTGCCTACTCGCGCCGCATTTCATTTCTGCAACTTGCGCCGGGACAAATCATGGTTGTCGGGACGATCGCCATCCTGGCAGCGCCGTTTGTCCCCACCACGACCCTGCATTGGACTGGCCGCCTGGTTTTCGCTGTTTTCGTGACGGCGATCTTCGCCACCGCTTTTGCCTTCAGCGCCCAGGTGTGGGCGCAGCAATACACCCCGCCGGCCCACACGGCCCTGATCTTTGCGCTGGAGCCCGTTTTCGCCATGTTGACTTCAATCATCGTTATCGGTGAGCATTTTGGCGGAAAAGAGTTTCTTGGTTTCGCCCTCATTCTGGCAGGGATGGTTGTCTCCGAGCGATGGGGCGGAACCACGCCCGCGCCAGTCGAAGGGTAGCAAGGAAAATTTAGAATTCTGAATTATGAAGGATGAAAGACGAAGCGTGATGCGCCAGCCCCGAATCTGACCAAAAGCCGAAGAGTCTCGAAATAACGAGACTCTTCACTACCCGCTCCTAAGCCAGCGGTTGCCGCTACTCGGCCAGGTGGGTCAGCAGATGGACGAGCGTGCGCACCGGGACTCCGGTGGGACCTTTGGCCAGCCAGGGCTTTTCGTCGTTTGACCACGCAGTGCCAGCGATGTCCAGGTGGACCCAGGGCGTCTCGCCTACAAACTCACCCACAAACATCGCTGCCGTAATGGCGCCTCCATGGCGGCCGCCCGTGTTGGCAATGTCGCCAATCGAACTCTTATAGAGATCACGGTAATCGTCGTCCACCGGCAACTGCCACATTTTTTCGCCCGTTTGCGTTCCGCTTGAGATCACGCGCTCAACCCACTGCTGGTCGCGGCCAAACACTCCTGTCATGATTTTTCCCAGCGCCACGGACACCGCGCCGGTGAGGGTTGCGGCATCAATCAGAACGTTGCAGCCAAGCTGGCGGGCGTAGGTGATGGAGTCGGCCAGCGCCAGGCGGCCTTCCGCGTCGGTATTGAGCACCTCGATCGTCTTGCCCGACATTGACGTGATCACGTCGCCCGGCCGATAGGCTTTGCCGCTGGGCATGTTCTCCGCTGCCGGAATGACGGCGATGACGCGCACATTGGGCTTGATGCGTGCAATCGCCTGCATCACTCCCAGCATGGTGGCGCCGCCGGCCATGTCGGTCTTCATCTCGTGCATGTCCGTGCTGGGCTTGAGGGATATGCCGCCTGAATCGAAAGTGATTCCTTTGCCCACCAGGCCAATCAGCGGCGACTCCGGCGCGCCGGCAGGCAAGTAGCGGAGCACCAGCAGCCGCGGCGGCTCCTCGCTGCCCTGGGCCACCGCCAGGAACGCCTCCATCTTCAGGCTGCGAATTTCATTCTCGCCCAGTTCCTGGTATTCAAGGCCCGCGAGCGACGCCAATTCGCGCGCCTTTCGCGCCAGGATGGTTGGCGTCATGCGGTTGCCGGGTTCGTTCACCAGCGAGCGTGCAAAGTTTGCCGCTTCCGCGATTGCCTGCCCGCGCTCGATCGCTGCATTCAGCTCGTCCGAAACCGCCAGACCTTCACCCGCAAGAATGAAGCTATCGATGCGGAAATCGCCATTGCGCTCCGTGCGGTAAACGTCGGAATCGTAATCTGCCATGACGGCGCTTTCGGCAAGGCATTGCACCTGCTCCGCCCCCGTTTCACTCCCGGCAAGCCAGGCCATCTCGCGGACTCCTCGCGCGCGCAGGTAGCGCACCGCGGCGCCCGCCAGGCGCCCCAGATGCATTGGCCTGAACTTCTCTTCTTTTCCCGCACCCATCACCAGCAGCTTGCTGGCGGCCAGCCCCGCGGGGCGGTGGACCAGCGTCCGCTCGTGGGCATTGCCCTTCAATTCCCCGCTTTCCTTCAACTCAGCCAGCAGCCGGCGGGTCTCCTCCGGAAGCAGAGTTACGGTGCCGCTGGCGATCGGATTGTCTTCAAAACACCAGGCCGTGACGGCCGGCAGGGCCAGCTCCGCCGGAGACTCTTGCTGCAGATCAATCTTCAATGGCGTTCTGCTCCTTCCACCGGAATTGCTGCCACGTGCTGCTCTGGGGCCAATCCCTGGCCCGTTGCTGAAAAAAGGTTCTTACGTCTGTCATTCTGAGCGGAGCGAAGAAGCTCGGCATTACTTTTTCAGGCAACTACGGGGATGCTTCGCTTCGCTCAGCATGACACCTCGGTTTTTCAGCAACCAGCCCGTGGGGCACGGCGAAAACAATCAGCCGGCGCGACGGCGGTAGTCCTGGATGGCCTTTTCAGTTTCGCGCTTGATGGTGCGGCGGCGTTCGGTCTCGCGGCGGTCGTAAACCTTTTTCCCTTTGGCCAGAGCGAGCTCGCACTTGATCTTGTTCCCTTTCAGGTAGAGCCGCGTGGGGACCAGCGTCAGGCCCTTCTCCTGCGTGCGGGAAGCGAGCTTATTGATCTCCTGCTGGTGCAGCAGCAGGCGCCGCTCGCGCACCGGATCGTGATTGAGATAACTGCCGGAGCTGTACGTGCTGATGTGGCAATTCATCAGCCAGACCTGCCCGCCCTTCACTGCGGCGTAGCTGTCCTTCAGGTTCACCTTCCCTTCGCGGATTGACTTCACCTCGGTCCCGCGCAACTCCATTCCAGCTTCAAATTTTTCAAGGAAATTGTAATAATGGCCGGCCTGCCGGTTGACGGCGAAATTCTTCATTCGAGCTTCGTCCATCTTGCTGGCCATTTTTGCCGCGCCCCTCGGCGTCTTCGACCGGAAGTCACCATGTTAGCACAGACGTTCCGGCGCATTCCGGAGGTGGCAAAGCCGGCCAGCAATTAACATGAAACCTAACTTCTGGATCAAGCATCCTTAGATCGTGGTATAAATTGGATGTGGGTGAGGCCCAAATGACTGGAATTTGTCACCAGGTTGTAAAAGCTTCGCCATGATACAATGTAGCTGTTGCTATTGCTGTTATGCGTCGGGTAGATTCAAATCTGGGGTACAACTCCGGGCTTGGCAGTCACATCATATCCTACGAGATTCACCACCGGCCAGGAGTGGGGCCCGGGTAAAGGTAATTGATGCCGACTATTGACACCCAAGCAGGTCCTGCCAGGAGCCAGGCCAATAACGGGTCCTCGAAATCCTCGCGCGAAGGCTTTACTTTCACCATCCCGGAAGCCCCGGGGTTCTTTTCCTCGCTGCGTGAAAATTTCCGCGAGTGGCGCCGTGCCTCCAGGATGAAAATTCCCGCCGAGTATGCTCGCGCCGGGGCCGTGCTTCCCGTCACGGAAATGCGTCCGTGGTATCGCGACTTCGGCCAGCAGATCAAGTCGTTGTTTGAGAAGCCGACCGAGCCGATCGGAATTTTTAATCGTGCGCAGGAAAAAAAGCGCGCGCTTTGCGGGGCCGTGGCTGCCATCGCCGGCGGAAGCGTCGCGTTCTGGCTCGCCGGGCCGAAAATGATCGTGCTGGGCGTCATCGGCGGTTACCTTGTGGGAGAAACCGCCGGAATCTTCGCCTTCAAAAAGCGTGAATATCCGCCCGACATCTGGCAGGATTACCAGCTCCAGCGGACCTCATGGGTGAACTCCGTCCTGGTCCATACCGTCGTAATCCTGGCCCTGATTCTGCCTTATTACATCTCGCAGATGCTGAATCCCCCGAAGAAAAGCGCTGTGGTGACGGATATTTCCCCTATCCTGTTCCAACTGCCGCCATCCGCCAACAAGGCAGGCGGCGGTGGCGGTGGCGGCGCTCGTACTCCAACCCCGCCGTCAAAAGGCAAGATACCGGAAATGGCGAAGATCCAGATGGCGCCGCCTGAGGTCACCATTCCCAAGGTCCAGCCTATCCTGCCCGTGAAGCCCACAATCCTTGGGCCGCCGGAAATGAAGCTCCCCGATATGGCGAAGAACGTTCAGTTTGGTGATCCGCTCCAAGGCGTTGCGGCGCCGCCTTCCGCCGGTTCGGGTTTTGGGGGAGGAATTGGCACCGGCCAGGGGACTGGAGTTGGGCCCGGCAAAGGCGGCGGCTTTGGTCCTGGCGAGGGCGGAAATACAGGTGGCGGCGTCTACAGCGTGGGCGGCAACGTCAGCGCCCCGATCCCGATCTACAAACCTGAGCCTCCCTATTCCGAGCAGGCCCGCAAAGCCAAATACCAGGGCACGGTGGTTCTCTGGATTGTGGTGGATGCGCAGGGCAATGTGACCGATGCGCAGGTGGTGAAGCCGCTCGGCATGGGGCTCGACGAGAACGCTGAGACCACCGTCAAGACCTGGAAGTTCAAACCCGCCATGCGCAACGGCGGCGCTGTGCCCGTCAAGGTGATGGTGGAAGTCAGCTTCCGCCTGTTCTGACAAGCTTTTCCGCTTCTTTTCTCTTTCCGACAGTCCCGTGCCAGGCAAGAATTCTCTGCCTCGTCCGCTGTGGCGGGCCCCCAAGAAGTGCGCTAATACTTCCGCAACAGTTCAACGGATTGCTGCATTTTCCAATAATCTGCTGCACGACTTCGTAAGCGGCTGCGGTATTCTATGAACTCTATTACAGCTTCTGGATGCTGGTGAGTTCCCTCTGATTGGGCGGGACAACAAGAGTGGAGTATACACATGCGACGTTCATTCGTTCGTGGATGGTTGGCGGTGGTGATGGCGCTGGGCTTCGCGCTCGCGGCCCATGGCGAGACGCCTGCATCGGACACCGAACCGCTCTCGGAAGATGGCCGGATCCTGGCGCTCGAAAAGCAAGTGGCCGAACAAAACCAGCGCATCGAGCAATTGGAGCAGCAGGTCCGGGCACTGCTGGGCCAGCAGAAAACGGCTGCCATTCCGGCAAACAACGGAAACTCAAAGCCGGCCCAGAGCGCTGCCAAAACCGAATCAACGGCAATGGCAACCACGGGTGATGCCCAGGTTCCTTCAACACAAGCGGCAACCAGCGCTGCAGCGCCAGTTAAACAGGAAACGCGCCCACAGCCTGAGAAAACCATCCGCGCCGCGCTTGCTCCTGTCCATTTTGGAGGTGATGTTTATCTCTACCAGTACGTGCCGCTCGGCATTTCCGGCGCGCGGCCCAAATTTGAGCTCTACGCTTTTTCGGCGCTTGTTGATGGGCAGAAAGGGCCATGGGGCTTCCACGCCGATTACCGTCTTCGCACCACGAAGCTTCGCAGCTTTTATCCCGGCAATACCTGGCTGCAGCAGGGCTACGTCCGCTATCGGACGGCTTACGGAGAGTTCAAGGCAGGCAGCTTCTACCGGCGCGTGGGCCTCGAATGGGACGATTCCTTCTTTGGCAACATCGAATATTTTGACGGATTCATGCTCGATCCGGAATTTGGCGTCGGGTTCGAGGGCTCGCACGAGCTTTCGGGCCGCCTGGGCGCGGAATATTCCTTGCAATACTTCTCCACCAACGCGCCTGTCAACGGTTCGCTGCCGGGCCGCGACTTTGTGTCTGAACCCGGCGCTCGCGCCAAAAACGACGTGACGGCACGTTTTGCGCCGGTGTGGCATTTCAACAATTGGGCATCGCTCAACGTGGGAGGATCGTTTGCCCAGGGCACCATCGAGCGCGACACGGCGCCACACAATCGGCGGCGCCAGGTTGCAGCCGACGCAACGTTGCAGCTCGGCCCGGTGCTGGCCTATGGCGAAGTGCTGCGCCAGACGGTCAGCGGCCAGGCCGTTCAGCCGCCGCAGGATGCCACCTATACTCTTGAGGGCATCCGCTGGGCGCGCGGGCGCTATCAGCCACGGCTGAATTACAGCCAGGCGAATTACCATGGCCTCAGCGGGCGGCGGGAATACATCCTGCAGCCGGGCATCAATATCCGGCTCGCCGACAATCTGACCTTCATTTATGAATTTGACTTCTGGCGGGAGCTCTCAGTAATGAAGCCAACAACTCTTGACCGGAGTTTGAACCTGGTTCTGCTGTACCATTTTTGAGAGGCGCTGAAACAATGTAGCGGCGGCTTTACGCCGCCACTTGGCGGCCCCGCCCCGGCGGGTTCGCTGCTACGGGTGTGCTATATGGCGAGATGAACTCGCCGCTACGGCCGGAGTTTTTCGTCAGCCTGCTGGAGGAATGCCAATTCGAGCTGAGCATGAAGGCAAAACGACCGCCGGCATCGGCGAGCGGCTTGACCGCATGCCCTGGACGCGTTTCCATTCGCGCGTGACGCTGGCGCTCGGCATCGGCTGGCTGCTCGACGCGTTTGAAGTGAACGTCATCGGCAACGTGCTCGGCATCTTGAAGAAGCTGTGGCAGGTGACCGACGTCCAGGCCTCGGCGCTGGTGACGGTGTGGCTAATCGGCATCATGATCGGCGCGCTGCTGTTCGGCTATCTTGCAGACCGATTCGGCCGCCGCAAGCTGTTTATCCTGACCCTGCTGCTCTACTCCGGCTTCACAGTGATCTCGGCGCTTTCGCCGGGCTATTACTTCTTCATGGTCTTCCGCTTCCTGACGGCCATCGGCGTCGGCGCGGAATATTCCGCCATCAATGCCGCCATCGGAGAAATGATTCCCGCGCGGTTTCGCGGCCGCGCCAACGCCACGGTGATGAACTTCTGGCCGGTAGGCGCAATTCTTGCCGCGCTGCTCAGCCTTTACTTCATCAACCTGCTGCCGCCGTCGATTGGATGGCGGTTTGCTTTTGGCCTCGGCGCCATCGTCGCCCTGTTTACTGTCTGGGCGCGCAGGATTCTGCCGGAGTCTCCGCGCTGGCTGCTCGAGCGTGGCCGCCGCCAGGAAGCTCTGCAAGTGATGCAGCAAATCGAGGCGCGAGCGGACCATTTTGATTTGACCGCTTCGCAGACGGAGCGCTCGGAAAGCATCTCGGCTGGATTTTTCAGCCAGGTGTGGCTGCTGATGCGCGACCACCCCGCGCGGCTGGCGCTCGGTTCGCTGCTCGACTTTTCAGAGGCCGCGGGCTATTACGGCATCTTCGCCTTCCTGCCGCTGGTGGTTTTACCGCATGTTAACATTGCAGATGAAAAGGCGCCGTGGTTTTTCCTGATCGGAAATCTGGGCGCGGTGGCGGGCGGCGCGCTGGCAGCCGTGGCGCTGGACAAGGCCGGGCGCAAGTGGACGGTGACGCTCTTCTATCTGCTGGCCGCGGTTTCCATGCTGGTGATGGGCGTGGCGACGCTCCACGGGAGCGCGGAAGGAGTGCTGGCGGCTTTCGTAGTGGTGAATTTCTGCGCGACCGGAAGCTGGGTGTCCGCCTACCCGACCTTTTCTGAAATCTTCCCGACCCGATTGCGCTCAACCGGCATCGGATTTTCCGTAGCGTTTGGCAGGATCGGCGCAGCGATCTCGCCGCTCATCCTGGTGGCGCTGGCCGAGCGGGTCTCCATCATGGACGCTTTTGCGGTGCTGGGCGGGTTTTACGTGCTGGGCGTCGCCGGCATGGTTCCGTGGATTCTGTGGGGACCAGAAGGGCGCGGCAAGGCACTGGAAATTCTGGGAGGAGAAAGCATCGAGGCATGAATTTTCCTGAAGTCACCCTCACCCACCTCGACAATCTCTGGTTCCAGGTGAGCGGAACACTTTGTAACATCGCCTGTTTACACTGCTTCAACAACAGCGGTCCCAACGTGAGGACATTCGGCTTCCTCAGTATTGAAACGATACGCGAAGAAATCGAATGCGCGGCCCATGCCGGGGTGAAAGAAATATTCTTCACCGGCGGCGAACCCTTTCTGCATCCCCGCCTGCCGGAGATGCTGGCGTTTGCGCTGAAACATGCGCCAACCACGGTGTTGACCAACGGCATGTTAATCAACGACCGAATCGCCGGCCGTCTGGCGGCCATCGAGCGATCGGCAAGGTATTCGCTCGAAATTCGCGTCAGCCTGGATGGCTACACAGAAGAGATGAATGACGCCATCCGCGGCGAGGGCGTGTTTCATAGCGCGCTCGAAGGCGTGCGACGCCTCAGCGGGCGCGGCCTGCTGCCGCTGGTCACCGTGGTACGAACCTGGAGCGACGACGAGGAGCTTCATGCCCTGGCCGCGTTTTCCGCGATTCTGCGCGCCGCCGGATACGACCGTCCGCGCATCAAGGTGCTTCCTGCCCTGCCGCTGGGCCGCGAACTCGAACGCCGCGCTGGAATCGATACGGGCTCGCTGCTCAGTGAAGAGATGCTGGATGGCTTTGACCGTGAACTGCTGATGTGCTCGAATTCTCGTGTTGTTACCGACCGCGGCATCTGGGTCTGTCCGCTGTTGGTGGAGAAGCCCGACGCCCGGCTGGGGCAAACTCTCGCCGATGCCCGGCCAAACTTTGCGCTGGGCCACAACGCCTGCGTCACCTGCTACCACTACGGAACGATCTGCGGCAATGTGAGTTCGCTGATTGAGGGCCCCGCGTCAGAAGCGGGTGCGAATAAACTTCCATGAAACGGCTTGCGCTTTTCGGCGGCATCTACAACAACTACCTGGCGCTTGAAGCGGCACTTGATGATGCCCGCCGCCGCCATGCTGACGGCCTCTACTGCCTCGGCGACCTGGGCGCGTTTGGCCCTCATCCCGACCGCGTCTATCCGCTCCTGCGCGAGAACAGCGTGCAATGCATCCAGGGGAACTATGACAATTCTCTGGCCGGCGGACTCGCTGACTGCCAGTGCGGATACACCGACCCGCGCGACAATCACTTTGCGCGCCTCAGCTATAACTACACCTTCAGGAACACGTCAGCAGACAACAAGGCCTGGCTGCGCACCCTGCCGGAGGCGCTCCGCCTTGAGATTGAAGGCAGGTCGGTCTTGTTGTGCCACGGATCGCCCCGCCGGATGAACGAATTCCTCTGGGAATCCACCAGCCCCGATGCTTTTCTCGAATACCTTCTGGCCCAGGCAAACGCCGACATCGGTTGCGTAACCCATTCGGGCATCAAATGGCACCGCGAGCTGCCGGAGAAGCGCCACTTCATCAACGTCGGAGTGCTGGGCCGGCCGGAAAATGACGGCGCCACGAACGTCTGGTACACGCTGCTGACCATCAGCGGCGCTAGTGTGAAAGTGGAATTTATTCCCGTCGAGTACGACTTTGAAAAGCTGGCCGGTGAAATGCGAGCGGAAAACCTGCCAGCAGAATTTGCCGAAACGATCACCACCGGCTGGTGGACCACTTGCCTGGAAGTTCTTCCCCACAAGGAGAGGGCCCGCGGGCGTTTCTGACGCGCAGCACGTTCTGCTTGCCGCCAGGCGTAGCCTCGGCGCGAGGCTATATTCCCCTTGACGGCTGCGCCTCAAAGTGAGATAATCGTTTGTGTAAAAGAGACGAGCGAACCGATGCTCGCGCGGGAGATAGGCGATGCCTCTCACCTGGCTGCACTCATCAACTCGGTTCATTCGCTCTTACGACGCCTTCCACGCCGCAAGGGCCAGAACAGGCTGGGCACTGTGCCCGTTTCCTCCTCAACAAACTGAAAGTGCTGGCCGCGGACAACCTTTTCGCAACAAAAGTAAATCGTATTTAAGGGCGGAATTTGAACAACCCGTTGTCCGTGTTCCACCCTGACCTTGTGCACGATATGCGGGCCCGAAATTCCGGGTTTCGGCCCGTCCGGCGCCCGGAATGTTCGAAAATTCAACAGGAGGTGACTTCAATGATTGGAATGGGATTTGGAGCGTTTCTTACACTGTTCATCATCAGTTTTATCGCGGCAATCGTAATCCATAGTGGCATTCGTTATCGCTTTCTCGGCGGTGTTGATGGATTCTTTGCCAAGTGGATCTTGGGCTGGCTGGGAGCATGGGTTGCCACGCCGGTGTTGGGCCACTGGTTTGCCGGTGTCGCCATTGGCGGCCAGTACATCATCCCCGCGTTCCTCGGCGCATTCTCAAGTGCGTTTATGATCGCTGCTGTTTGCAAAATGATGGCAAAGACCCGAACTGGCTTTGCCGAGTTTCCTGAAAGGGTGACCGCGCCAAGCGTGGCCACTTCAGAAGTTGCTCACGGAACCAGAGCAGCCTGAACCTTTCCATTTCCGTGCAAGGGCCGGCGGAACCCTCGCCACCGCCGGCTCCCTCTCTCCTCCTGCAACCCAAACCTGCTTTGTCAATGCGTACCTGCGCCGCGTGACCGCCTTCCCAACCTCTACACCGTCGGGCTGATGTGTTAGTATCGAAAGTTTGACAGTTCTGGAAATCACTACACCTCATCAGCAAAGTCGAAAGGAAGTTGTGCTCAAGACTGGGATTGTAGGCCTCAGCATGGTGGGCAAGACAACCTTGTTCAAAATCCTCACCCATGCCCAGGATAACAGGTTGGCCAGCGGCAAGCCGGAAGCTCGCCTGGGCGTCGTGAAGGTGCCCGACGCGCGCCTCGACCGCCTGACCGGGATGTTCAATCCAAAAAAAGTGGTCCACGCCAGCATCGAGTACGTAGATACACCGGCCAGCGTCATCCAGTTGGCGCGGACCGGAACGCATTCTGCCGCATTGAAGGAAATGGACGCCCTCGCGCACGTGGTGCGCGCCTTCGAGGACCCTGCTATTCCTGCCGAGAATGAAACAGTCGATCCCAAACGCGACGTCGAATCCGTCGAACTTGAACTTGTGCTTTCCGATCTGGCGATCGTTGAAAAGCGACTGGAGCGGCTGGACAAGGACATCAAGAAGCAGAAAACCACGTCTCTTGAAAAGGAACATCAGTCCCTGTTGAAGGCGAAGGAAGCCCTGGAAGCGCAAAAACCGCTGCGCGAGCTCGATCTGACGCCTGAGGAAGAACGCGCCCTGCGTGGATTCACTTTTCTCTCCCTCAAGCCCATGCTCTACGTGCTGAACCTGGGAGAACAGGACGCGCCCCGCGCCAACGCTGCCGATCAGTTTGCGCACCAGGCCGGGCTGAGGCAGCGGCCGCGCACCGCCGTCACCGCCGTGTGCGGCAAAGTCGAGGAGGAGCTTTCCGAATTGAGCGACGAGGAAGCAGGCGAATTCCTGGCCAGTTACGGGCTGAAGGCGTCGGCCATCGCGCGGCTGATTCGCTCCAGCTACCAACTGCTGGGCCTGATCTCGTTCTTTACTGTAGGCGAGGACGAGTGCCGCGCCTGGACCATTCGCGAAGGAATGACAGCGTTCGACGCCGCCGGCGAAATCCATTCAGACATTCAGCGTGGTTTCATCCGTGCTGAAGTGATTACCTATGATGAGTTGGTGGATGCCGGCGGCTTCGCCGAGGCCCGCGCGCGCGGCTCGTTGAGACTGGAAGGCAAAGAATACGTGGTCCACGACGGAGAGATCGTACACTTCCGGCATTCGGGCTGAGGCCATTTCGCATCTTCAACCAACTGCCATGCTACTTGCCATTGAGATCAGCCTTGTCCTCGCGGTGGCCGCCGGGCTCGCCAATCTGTTTGGCGCTTCCATCGTATCCGCCAGAGCGTGGAGCCGGTCTTTTCTGGCATACTTCCTTGCCCTGGGCTCCGGTTTTATGCTGGCCACTGCCATGATGGAGATGATTCCGGAAAGCCTGCGCCTGGCGCCGGTGGAAGGACCTGTCCTGATCCTGGCAGGCTATCTGGTTGTTCATATCTTCGAGCACGTGTGGCCCGGCCATTTCCATTTTGGCGAGGAAACCCATCCCGAAGAGTTTGTCCACAGCCGCGTGGCATACACGGCGCTGGGCGGCCTGCTGGTCCACACTTTTCTCGACGGCGTCGCCATTGCTTCCGGCTTCATGGTTTCAACCTGGCTGGGAATGGTGATTTTCGGCGCCACCATCCTGCACAACATACCCGAAGGTTTTACGATTGCCTCGGTGATGGTGACGGCGGGCAAGGGCCGCGGTTCGGGCATGAAAGCGGCGGGGGCTCTCGGCATCTCAAGAATTCTGGGCGTTCTGGCCATGGGCTTTGCGTACCGCTGGGCAGCTCTTGGGCTGGCGCTTTCCGCAGGGGCAACGCTTTACGTAGCGGCCTCTGACCTGATTCCCGAGGTAAATAAGAAGCCGGACATCCGGATCGCGCTGACGGTGGGCACGGGCGTGGTCATGGTCATATTGCTCAAATTATTTGTTGTACCAGGAGCCTGATGTATTCGCGCCAGGTCCTTGACCATTTCCAGAATCCACGCAACGTGGGCGAGATTGACAAGCCAACTGCCGTGGTCACGGCCGCGAATCCCGTCTGCGGCGACGCCATGAAGCTGTGGATTCTGGTTCGTGATGGAATAGTGTTCGAGGCGAGATTTAAGGTCCAAGGCTGCGTTCCGGCGGTGGCCTGTGGCTCCTGGCTTACCGAGGCCATCAAAGGAATGCCCCTCCCGGACATTGCGGCCATCAACGCCGAACATATCGAAACGGGCCTGGGCGGCCTTCCTGCGGCCTCGCGCCACGCCAGCATGCTGGCGATCACCGCGCTGCGCGAGGCGCTCGACAAGCTGGTCTTATGAAGTGGCAGAATAGAAGTTGAAGCTTTTTTTGAACCGTGACCTGCTAAGGAGAGCGAATGAAGATCATCAACCTGCTGTTTCTCGTCTTGTTGGGTGGCTCTGTGGGCTTTGCACAGGTCAGGGGCGTGACCCATGGCCAGGAGCCGACGCTGCCCAAGCCGTTTAGCGGGCCTACCGTGGCTAATCCGCCGACTGGCAATACCTCGCCCGGCTTCACACCCAAAGCGCCGCCAGGCTTCCATGTTTCCCTGTTCGCCAAAGGGTTCAAAGAGCCGCGCTATCTGGCGGTGGCGCCCAACGGTGACGTCTTTCTCGCGGATACGAGCGGCAACACGGTTTACGTCTTGCACGATCCGGGCAACGGAAAGGCATCCGACGGCCGGTTTAGGTTCGCCAATCACTTGAATGAACCCTTCGGCATTGCTTTCCATGGCAACTACGTCTACATTGCAGACACCGATGAAGTCATCCGCTTTCCCTACGACCCGGAGACCTCGAAACCCACCGGCGGCAGCGAGCGTATCCTGGGCCTGCCGAGCGGCGGCATGCACTCAACCCGCACCGTCGTCTTCAGCCGCGACGGCAAAGAGATGTTTGTTTCCGCCGGCTCCGACTGCAATGTTTGCGTTGAGTCTGATCCTCGCCGTGCCGCCATCCAGGTGGCTGATCCCGATGGCAAAAACGCAAGAATCTACGCCAGCGGCCTCCGCAACGCCGTGGGCCTGGCCGTGAATCCCGATAACGGCGTGCTTTGGGCCGACGTCAACGAGCGCGACATGCTGGGCGACAACCTGCCGCCCGACTACTTTACTCACGTGCCTGATGGCGGATTTCTGGGATGGCCCTACAGCTACATCGGCAAAAACCTCGATCCGCGCGTGAAAAAGCAGCGGCCTGATCTGGTGGCCAAAGCCATTGTTCCCGACGTTCTCGTGGGTCCGCACACGGCGCCGCTGGAATCTAATTTCTATATGGGCAAGCAGTTTCCTGAAAGCTACCAACACGGAGCTTTCATTGCCTTACACGGCTCCTGGAACCGCAGCGTCCATTCGGGATACGAGGTAATATTCGTTCCTTTCAAGAACGGCGAGCCTACTGCTAACCCGGAGAACTTCCTGACCGGCTTCGATCCCAACCCGCACCAGAAGGCCGTGGAAGGACGCCCCGTCGGCGTTGCCGTGGCCAGGGATGGCTCGCTGTTGGTTTCTGACGATGTCGGCAACGTGGTCTGGCGAGTGTCCAAGGAGTAGCCCTGCTGGCCTGGGCCGGTGCAAGCTTGAATGTCGCTCAGCCCCCAGTCCGGCCATTAGGCCAGTCGAGCTGGCGTTGGGTCTGGGAATGGATATGCTCCTGCTGTCGGCTTGGTTTCCGCTCATTTTCAATAAGTTCCGTGGTTCGATCAAGCCTGTACGCTCCGTACCCTGCAAACTTGCCCCAAGGCGATTGGTCCGCGAGTTTGCCTCAGACCGGCGGTAAGACTTCTTTCGGCTTGCGCGATAGGTTATAATTGCGTCAACGGGGCGCCAGGTTAGCACATGCGCGCAATTTCGATCGCCTTATTGATCGTTGCCAGCCTTTCTGGTGCGGGCTATATCCTGCAGGGTATGGTGCCCGCCTCATCTGTCTTTACGATCGATTGGCAATCTCACCAATACCTGATTCCTTACAATGTCGCCGTGTTCTGGGCGTGCGTGGCAATCGGCGTGATCGCCGGCTTCATTCAGGCGATCCGATTAATGATTCGAGACATGGACCGGTTGCGCTAGGCACGAAGCCTCGGCGACTTAGGGTTACGCCAGAGGCATGCGTGGGATGGTGTTCTCTGAAATGCAACGGAAAGGGCGAAGTGGCGGAGAAAACTTCTGCGTTCCATCTGCGCTCTTGGCCGCTTCCGGACGGCCCGAGCCCATCCCCTACTCTTGCGTAGCCAACTTGCGGTAGCTTTCTGGGTCGTCCACGTCGATAAGGATGCCAGGGTCCGCGACTTCCACGAACATCGTCTGGTCGCGGTTCTGGTGGATGACCGTGTCGGCGCCCTCATCGGGCCCAAGAGCCAGCACCTGGCTGAACAATTCCCTGCCCAACAGCACCGGATGGCCATGCGTGCCATTGATCTGCGGAATGACAATGGATCTGCGGGTAGACTTAAAGCTATGGATTAGCTTCCTTATCGTATCCGGTGATGCTACTGGATGATCTATGAGGCAAAGGACCACGCCTTCCGGCTCGTTTCCTGCCAGCGCGAGCAACCCCGCCTGCAGCGATGAGGTTTGACCGCGGCGATAATCATGGTTGAGGACCACTTCAACCGCCGCAAGATCCGTACGCTGTTGGATTTGTTCCGCGTGGTGGCCCAGAACCACGATGACACGGCTTATGCTGGCGTCCTTCAGCGCCGAGATAAGATTTTCAAGAAACGTCCGGCCGCGATACATCAGCAGCGCTTTATCAGCGCCCATGCGCGAAGATTCGCCTGCGGCGAGCACAATGCCTGCGATAGCCCGCGATGAGGGAGCTTCCGAGTGGGGTCCCGGCGGAACGCTCATGAGGTGTGCTGCACCCTGGGCTTCCAGGTGAGCGAAGCGGCGGAAGGAGACACGTTTCTGCGCACAGCAATCATTTCCGCCACGATGGAGACGGCAATCTCTTCGGGCGTGAGGGCGCCGATATCAAGGCCCACGGGCGAGTGCACCTGCTCGAGGCGCTCGGCGGCAACGCCCTCGCTGCCGAGAATTTTGAAGAACTCGGCCAGCTTCCGCTTGCTGCCCACCATGCCGATGTAGCGCGCCTGCGTCGAGACGGCCCAGCGCAGACAGTCAAGATCGCCCTTGTGGCCGCGAGTGGCGATCACGACATAAGAGAGGCCGTTGGGCGAGATCTGAGGGAAAATTTCTTCCCACGGCCCGGCGTGAGTGGCGACGGCGGAGGGAAAGCGCTCCTGGTTGGCGAACGCTTCGCGGTCATCGCAGACCACGATGTCAAATCCAGCCAGTGCAGCCACTTTCGATACGCTGAGCGAAACGTGGCCACCGCCGAAAAGATAGAGCGTGGGCGTGGCTAAAATCGGCTCAACGAAGATATCGAGCGAGCCGCCGCAGACCAAGCCCGTGTCAAATTCCGGATTGGCATTCAGGTTGAAGTGCAGGCGGCGCGGTTTTTCTTCCCGCATCACGTCCTGGGCAACGGACCACACCTCAGCCTCAACGCAGCCGCCGCCGACCGTGCCCACAATCGAGCCGTCGTCGCGAATCAGGATTTTTGAACATTCGTAGCTGGGAATCGATCCCTGCACCTGAATGATGGTGGCAAGTGCTCCCTTGCGGCCTTCTTTCCGCAGCTTGACAATTTCATTGAACACGTCGCCCATAAAATTATTTTCAGGTTAAACTCCGTGACGGGCAATGTCAATGCGGGCGCCTCCACGCATGGACCCATTCCAGAAGCAAAGGCTCATCACGCAAAGGCGCGAAGGCGCAAAGCTTGCAGGCAAAATGCGCATTCCCAGCCTTTCGAGCCTTAGCGGCTTTGCGTCTTTGCGAGAGAATGCTTTTTCTCGTGTGGAGAACGTGAGTTCAGACGCAGCCGCTATCTGGGCACGTTCTGATACCATACCAGTGACCCCGCGAGCCGGAGGCAAACCATGAAAGCAGTCCGATTCCATGAGCACGGCGGCCTGGAAGTTTTGAAATATGAAGACGCGCCTGATCCGGTAATCCAGCCGACGGAGGTCCTGGTGAAGGTGAAAGCCTGCGCGCTGAACCATCTTGACCTCTGGATGCGCAGCGGCGTGCGCGTCTGGAAATTGCCCATGCCGCACATTGTAGGCAGCGACATCTCTGGCGAGGTGGCGCAGGTTGGCGCGCTAGTGACGAATGCAAAGCCGGGCGACCGGGTCCTGCTGGCTCCGGGGATTAGTTGCGGGCAGTGCGAGACCTGCTGGAAAGGCCTGGACAGCGCCTGCCGCAGCTTCACTATTTTCGGCGTGATGGCGGACGGCGGCTATGCCGAATATGTGAAGTCGCCAGCGATGAACGTGGTTCCAATTCCCGGCGATCTGAATTTTGAAGAAGCCGCTTCCGTACCGCTGGTTTTTCTGACGGCCTGGCACATGCTCATCAGCCGGGCCGTGCTGCGGCCTGGCGAAGACGTCCTGGTGGTCGGAGCGGGATCGGGAGTGGGCATCGCTGCTATCCAGGTGGCAAAGCTTGTGGGATGCCGCGTGATCGCTACAGCGGGCAGCGACGAAAAGCTTACCAAAGCGCGCGAGCTTGGCGCCGACGAAGGCATCAATCACACGCAGCAGTCCGTTGCCGAAGAAGTGGCGCGGCTGACCGGCAAGCGCGGCGTGGACGTGATTGTGGAGCACGTGGGCCATGCCGTGTGGGAGGGCTGCTTCAACTCACTGGCCACCTATGGGCGCCTCGTCACTTGCGGCGCGACCACCGGCCCTGAAGTCAAGCTGAACATCCAGGCACTGTTCGGGCGGCAGCGGAGCATCCTGGGCTCCTACATGGGCGGCAAAGGGGAATTGATGGACGTTCTCAAGCTGATCGGCCAGCGCAAGCTGAAGCCCGTGATCGATTCCGTCTTTCCGCTGGCAGAAGTCCGCCAAGCGCAGCGGAAAATGGAGGGTCGCGACTTTTTTGGAAAAATCCTGCTGCGGCCGTGAAGCGCCCGAAAAGAGCAAAAGCATCTCACGCAAAGGCGCGAAGGGGAACCAACAGCAGATGCTTCTCCCGCTTTGCGGGATCAGCATGATAACTGCCCCTGTTCCACAATTATCCACGCCGCAGGTAGGCGGAAAGCAGGATGACCATCAGGGCGAGGACCAAGGCAATGGAAAGCCAGATGCTGCTGTGTTTACGGAACCAGTTAAAGATACTGAGCGGGATGGTGAGGAATAGAACGACGATAAAGACGACGAGTGAAAGAGCAATTTTTATGGTGAGAAACTTCCAGTACGTCCCCTGCGGCGCCAGCCACACCAGCTTGACGTTGTAGAGTCCTGAAGCCAGCAGCAGGAAGATCACCGACCACCACACCCAGTTAAATCTTCCCAACACGGCTTTCTGGAGTCCGGCCTGCTGCTCGCTATTCAGGGTGCCGGCAGACGGAAAAAGAACGAACAGCATGAAAGCGATTCCTCCCACGCCGATTACTGCTGAGCTTAGGTGGACCCATTGTACGAACGTGGCCAATCATCTTTCCTTCGTGAACAACTCTGTTTCCGCTTGCACACCGAGCGCCCGCCGTCACTTGCTGGAGCGTCAGAACCAATCAAAAGAAGGGATCAGGATGCCTGGGTGTCCCGGTCCGGCCTCGGCGGGATGGGCCGCTCCCGGCCTTGCAGTCGAGGCAACGGCGCGCCCTATGCGCCGGTTTCCGCCAGCTCGTCGATCTGCCGCGCGAGATCGAAATCTTTCTGCGTAACGCCTCCTTCGCTATGCGTGGAAAGCGAGATGCTCACCACGTTGTAGTTGATGGTGATGTCGGGGTGATGCCCCGCTTTTTCCGCCACCTCGGCGATCTTGTTCACCAGGCCGATTGCGGGCACGAACGATTTAAGCGAGTACCGCTTCTGGATCGACTTCCCCACGTGCGACCAGCCTCGTATGTCTCTGAGTTTTTCCTGGATTTCATTTTTGCTGAGTGCCGCCATTGCGCCTCCCTCCCCTCGCTGCCTTCGCAGTTGAGTATAAAAAGGCGGACAAGACAAGTCAACGGACGATCGTGATAGGAGGCAGAGGCTTTTGAAACCGCCACCCTTCGGAGGCGCGTGGTGGAGAATTAGTAATTGATAGGAGATAGAGGGTCTCTGAAAGTGCACCTGCCCCACGGAAATGAGGATCTTGGCGGGTTGCACCCCTTCTTCTTGACTCCGCCGCCTCCCCGGTCTGCCACTCTTGTCAATCACTGGTTGAGTCGATGGAGGAAATTCGGCTGGGTTCGAGAGGAGCAAAGTATCCAGACTGACTGCGCAGGGCAACATTCGGGCTGTTCTTCAGCGAAATCCTCAAGGGATGCATCCTGCCATCCTTGCCCTGAGGGGCAAAACCGACCAGAAAACTGCTTGAAAGGTCCTGGTCCAACTCCGTGAACACAGCGTCCACCTCTGATTCTCCGCCCGGAAAGAACGCCTTGCCTCCCGTCTGGTCAGGCACATCGCCTAGCAATTTCCTGCCCGCCGGCGCTGCCCGGGATGAGAAAGCAACGACATAAACACGAACTCCACTCATCTGCAAGTATTTCAAGCATTCTCGTTCGTTCGCGCGCGAGGCGTTGTCAGATCCGTCCGTGATTAGAACTACCACCCTGGCGGCTGAGCTTCCGATGGGGCTGAGCGAATCGAATTTCTCGGCCGCGCTGATCAGAGCGTCCCAGACTGCCGAACCTCCGACCGGCCGCAATTGCTTCAGCGTCTGCTTGAGCTGAGAAACATCGTCGGTGAATCCCGTCGAGACGATGACCTGATCGTTAAATGCCAGTAGGAATGCGTTGCCCCCGCACCTTCTCAACGCCGCCGTTGTCCAAGCCAGTGCACTGGCCGCAAGAAAAGGTTCGAGAGCCGAGTGGCGGGCTGAGCCGCTCTCGTCTAACAGAATACCTACTTCAAGCGGTGGGGCCTCCCGGACCAGCGCGGTGACCTGCTCAGTGTTGTGTTTGCCCTGCTGAATTTCGATGTCGGATGGCGTAAGTCTGCCCACTGCCAGAGAAGGGGGAGGCGTGACCAGCACTTGCGTCAGGACCTGGTCGCTTTGCGCGTGAAGAGCAGCGGACGCAAGGCAACAAAGAACGATGGCCAGTTGCAGGTTCGCAAGTCTTCCTCGCGTGGTAAGCGTACTCCGGGGGCAATGTATGGTAGACCTTTCGGGGCCTCTAACGATCCGTGCTGAAGACTGGTCTACCATTAATGACCTTCATTTTACGCTGATGGCGCCCATGTAGTGTCTGGGAACCAGGTATGAACCGGATTTGACCTTTTATCCCTCCAACGACCGAAAGTATACAACCCTTGGGTGGAAGCGATCACATTTTTATCCTTGCGGCGGCGAGCGGGATGGCTGGGCATATTGCCTGCACGCGCCACGGCGGGCAGCGCATAAATTTGAACCGCAGAGTTCGCGCTTTGGGTGGTCAACGAAAAGCGAGGAGCCTGGCTGGAAGGAACCTGGAAGGATTCACGGGGGCCCCGTGAAACCGGACTTCGTAATGCAGGTGCGGGCCGGTGGTCCGACCGCTCATGCCGACGGCCCCGATCACTTCTCCCCGCTTGACTTCTTCTCCCACAACCACAAATAGCCTGCTCATGTGAGCATAGCGGGTGGTGATTCCGTTGCCGTGGTCAAGCAAAATACTCCGTCCGTAACCGGCGTCGCGTTGGGCTTCGATCACCATGCCGTCACCGGTTGCTTTAACGTCCGTACCGTATCGAGCGCCGATATCCACGCCTGGATGGAATGCGCCCTCTCCGCTGATGGGGTCCAAACGCTTCCCAAATCTCCCGGTAATGTACCCGCGTACCGGCCAGACGGCAGGAATCGCCGCACCGACCTCCGCCATGTTGGGAAACAGGCTTCGACCCAGCAGGCCATGGCCTGTGCCGTAGCTGACCGTTTTGATTGCATTGGACGACGTGCGGTAGCCAGTGTCAACGGTGGAGTTGCTCAGGCTGGCAAAAGTCAAGAGGGCAGGAGTGACTCGTAATCTACGGCGGTTGCCGGAGCCGTACGTCACGGCAACTTCCGCCGCGAGTGATTGCAAAGAGTTCAGCTTGGCATTGGCGCGACTGACCCTGTCCTCAAGGCTCTGGTATTGCTTCTTCAGGACCTCACGCTCGTTGCGTACCGTATTGTATTTCTCAACTTTGACGAGCATCCAAGCGTAGCTGGTTGCCAGTCCAACCACCATGAGAAGCCCAAAGATGCTGAGAGCAGCGACCAAAGGGACGACATAAAGCGGAAGCTGTAGTTTGTGGATCTTGCCGTGTGCTCCAGGTGTGATGAGGACTGTGTAGAACTTGCGGTTCATTATGGTCGTTCTGTGGATGCCTTGCTTCCAAGGCACCATCGCCGGCTGGTCGTCCCCGAACCAGCCTTTGACGCGGTTACCATAGAGCTACTTAGAACTCCAGTCAACGAACGGAAGTTCTAGAACTCCTGGATGGTCGGCAATGACATTGATATTCCGAGCCTTTCGGCGGTCGGCAAGGCTGAGTGGGGTCAGACCGAGCGGCGCGAGAACGGCTTGGGTGGTTGCGCCTCGACAGTCACAACGAGGGCAGGTACAAATCCTGAGGAAGCCTTTCGCTTCGCAAGATCGCATCAGACTGTACAAGGCAAGCATGGGCTCCACCCGCGTGGAACTTTCGTTCCATTGACCCTGTAATATCCTCCACGTTAGCATGCGCGTGCCTACAGCCTGCCTCCGGAGGCAATGACGCAAGAAGGTTGATGTTGAATGAGACCGACAGGTATGTCCTCACTACCGGCGAGGCATCTGTTATTCGAAACGTGTTTTCTCTCGTTCCCTAAAGGAGTAGACCATGAACAGTGCCAGCGAGGAACTATCGAAAGCTTCGCGTAAGAACAAGGGCCGGAGTTATCCAGCGAGCGAGCTTGAATCAGTACGTCCCTCCAAGGGCCGGAGCGCGCATATTGGCCGATTGAACATTTTGGCCTTACTCGCTGCCTTTGCAGTTTTTGTTGCCGCTGGCCCGCGCCCCGTGGTGGCTGCTTCCCGGGCAGACACTGCGCCAAAAGCTCCCGATTTTTCGATTATGGCCAATGATGGCCAGACTTACACTCCGGATTATTTGAAGGGTAATGTCGTTTTGCTGTTCTTTTGGGCAACGTGGTGCCCCTACTGCCGGGCTGCCATGCCGCACATGAACGATCTTGCCAGTGAGTATGCCAACGCCTCTTTCACCATAATCGGTATCTGTGGCGGCAAGGACTCGGACGCCTGGCGCAACTACATCGAAGAGCATCACATGGATGGCCGCAGTACCTGGACAGCAATTTGACAATGGCGCGTCTGTTCGAAGCCCACGGCGTCCCTAATTTCTTCCTGATTGACAAGAATGGATATATTGCGTATCACTGGATAGGCTGGGACGATTCAATGTCGGGCAAGGTAGAAAAACTGATCGATAGAGCCTTGGCCGAGCCTGGCCGGCCGTAAGCGGCGCGGTCTTGTCCCTGAAGGGTCGGCGGACGTCTGCAAGCTTTATTCCTGCGGCTACATCCAACTAGCTTCGACTGTGCAACTCGTGCGCCGGGTGTTGCCGTCGCCTGGCTACCAGGCATTCAATCCGGCGACATGTCGTCGCCTATCTGCCAGAACCGATTGGCACCCACAATCCCCGAGCGGCCCCTCGCCAAGCTGCTAGAATGGTGTTGACCATGTTCCATGAAATTCTTCCGGTTGGCATGCTGGAGTGCAACTGTTCAGTGGTGGCTGACGATGCGACCAAAGAAGCCATCATCATCGATCCCGGCGACGAGATCGAGCGCGTGCAGAAGGTCCTCACGCGGCACGATCTGAAGGTGCGATACATCATCGCCACGCACGCGCACATTGACCACGTGGGCGGGCTGAAGAAATTGCACGAAAGCACGGGCGCTCCCGTGCTGATGCATGAAGCCGACCTGCCGCTCTATCAAAACCTGGCCGCTCAGGCCGCCTGGCTGGGCGTGGCGGCGCCAGGCATGGTGGAGGTTGATCAGTTTCTCAAGGAAGGCGACCGCCTGCGCTGGGGCTCGCTCTCGGTTGAAGTTCTCCACACGCCAGGCCATTCACCGGGAAGTCTTTCGCTGCACCTTCCGGGCGAAACCGCGCGCCTGTTTGCCGGCGACACGCTGTTCCAGGGCAGCGTCGGGCGCTCGGACCTGTGGGGCGGCTCCCATCAGCAACTCATTCGCTCCATCCAAGAAAAGCTTCTGCCGTTCCCGGACGAAACTCCCGTCTTCCCCGGCCACGGCCTCAGCACCACCATCGGTCGCGAACGCGAATTGAATCCCTTCCTCCAGGATTTATAGGCGCGGTTTTGCATCCGGCGCCCGGCGCAGGTATGATTTTCTCCCGAAAAGGAGGGCGCACAGACCATGCCGAGGTCACCCAGAAAACAGAGAAACGGAAAAGGACGCCGCAAGTTTCTGAAGACCATGACGCTGGGAGTTAGCACGCTTGCCCTTCCAGCAAATTCAGCAGCGTCCTCGGGATCAGCCGCGCCACCGGTCGTTCCGCTGGAAGAATCCAACGGCGAGGCCATCCGCTACCCACGCATCTATCGCGGGCGCCAGCGAGAGATGATCGGGTTTCCGCTGGGCGGAGTCGCGGCGGGATGCATCAAGCTCGGCGGACGCGGGCAACTGGAGGAGTGGTGGATATTCAACCGCCCGGACAAGGGCCGCTCGCCGGACTACGCTTTCCCGGCCATTCGCGTTGCGGCGGCCGGCAAGAAGCCTGTTGCCAGGGTTCTCGAAGCGCGCATCATGCCGCCGTATTCGCGCGGCCCCAGCGACCTTGGTTCAGAAAACGTACCTGGCCTGCCCCGCCTTGATACCTGCACTTTTACGGGCGAGTACCCGATGGCCCGAATCAACTTTGAGGATGCGGATTTGCCGGTGCGGGTCGAGCTCGAAGCCTTTACGCCTTTCATTCCTCTGGACGCGGACGAATCCGGCCTGCCGCTGGCGGTGCTGCGCTACCGGGTGACGAATCCGGGCGCGTCAGACGCAAAGGTCTCGATCGCCTGGTCGATTGAAAATCCAGTCGGCATGGAGCGCGACGGCAGCGGCCAGGCGAGCTTCGGCCACGGTAGGCAGAACGATTATCGTGAAGGCAGCGGCGTCAAGGGTCTGCTGATGAAGAACCCGTTCCTCGGCGCCTCGAACTCGCAAGCCGGAACGTTTGCACTCTCGGTGTTGAACCGAGACTCGGAAAGTCTCAGCTATCTCCGCGGCTGGCCCAGCGCTCGCTGGTGGGGTAGCCCGCTGCACTTCTGGGACGACTTTACAGACGATGGCCGGCTCGGCCCCCAGACGGCATCTCCAGGCCCGGTGGGAGCGCTGTGCATGGAAAAAGACGTTTCCGCGAACGCAAGCGCGGAATTTACTTTCCTGCTCACCTGGCATTTCCCCAACCGCACCCCCAAACGCTGCGGCTGGTCGGCGCCCAAAGGCCATGAAAATGACCTCATCGGGAATTACTACTGCACCCGGTTTAAAGATGCCTGGGCGGTGGCAGAATACGCGGCCGCGAATCTTGGCCGCCTTGAAGAACGAATGCACAAATTTCTTGACGCGGTTCGGAACACGACGCTGCCAGGGGCGGTGAAAGATGCGGCGTTGGCCAATCTGTCCACTCTGACAACACCGACCGCTTTCCGGACCAGCGATGGCGCGTTCCACGGATTTGAAGGCTGCGTGGACGACGCGGGATGCTGCTTCGGCAGTTGTACACACGTCTACGCCTATGAGCTCGCCACGGCGCACGTCTTCCCCGCCCTGTCCCGTTCGTTGCGCGAACAGCAATTCGGCTATTCCACCGATGCCCAGGGCCTGATGGACTTCCGCGAACTGCTTCCTTTTGGCATTGAGCATTTCGGCACCGCAGCCGCTGACGGGCAGATGGCCTGCGTGGTGAAGGCATACCTCGACTGGCGGCTCTCCGGCGACACGGAATGGCTGCGACGCCAGTGGCCCGGAGTGAAGCGCGCGTTGGAATTCGCTTGGATCAAAGGCGGATGGGACTCCAACCGCGACGGCGTAATGGAAGGTGTGCAGCATAACACCTACGACATTGAATTTATCGGCCCCAACCCGTTCTGCGGAATGTGGTATCTGGCGGCGCTGCGCGCCGGAGAAGAGATGGCGCGCGCGATGGGCGACACTTCCGCCGCGGAATACCAGCGCATCTTTCGCCAGGGCAGCAAATGGGTAGACGCCAATCTCTTTAACGGGGAATTTTACGCTCAGAAGGTTGGCTCCATCGCCAAAGCTGATATCGCGAAAGGATTGCAGGCCGGCATGGGTGCAGTAGACACGGAGCATCCGACCTATCAGGTGGGCGCAGGCTGCCTGAGCGATCAGTTGATGGGCCAGTACTTTGCGCTGATTGCCGGACTGGGGCTGCTGGTGAATCGCAGTAACGCCGAGAACACGCTGCGATCAATCTGGAAATACAACTACAAGCAGAACCTCGGTGACCACGCCAGTGTGCAGCGGGCCTATGCTCTGAACGACGAGGCAGGGCTCGTGATGTGCGCGTACCCGCACGGCGAGCGCCCACAGGTTCCGTTTCCCTATTTTGCGGAGGTCTGGAGCGGCTCAGAATATGCGGCTGCCGCTTTGATGATCAGCCTTGGAATGGTGGATGAGGGCATCCAGATTGTGGAGAACACCCGGCGGCGTTTTGACGGCGAAAAGCGCAATCCCTGGAACGAGGCGGAGTGCGGCTATCATTATGCCCGGCCCTTGTCGAGCTGGTCGCCTCTCGTGGCCCTTAGCGGATTCCGTTATGACGGAGTCGAAAAGGCGGTGTCCGCCAGGCCGCTGGTGAACCAGGGCAACTTTTCTTCATTCTGGTCAGCAGGGACGGCGTGGGGGAATTTCTCGCTGCACACGCGAGGCGGGAGAACCCGATTCAGCCTTTCTGTTGCCGAAGGCAGTTTGGCATGCCGGAAAGTAAGCATCCGGGCTCAAAACGCGCCCAGCGGTGGGTCCACGGGTAAAATCCGCAACAAACCGCTACCTTACAAGGTCCAGCAGGAGGGTGACGATGTTAGTTTCGTCTTTACGCCGGACGTCACTCTGACTGCCGGCGACCAGTTGGCCCTGACGCTGTGAGTACATGAAGAAAAAGGCCGTCCTCTGGCGGCGAAACCTCTCTGCCAATTGCCAATTTACGCTATTCGGCCAATAATGAAGTATGCGGAGCGCTGATGGCCTGGCCTCATCGGCAATTGAAAGATAAACAGTGACTGGGGCCCATTCCCTGCGATTTGCCGGGTGCGCTCGAAACAAAAAGAGCGCCCGCACACAGTATTGGGCGGCTCTCGCACCGCCATCGGTTTGCAAACCGAACTGCGTTCTGGTGAGGAGGAGCGATGTGGGAGTATGACCAGCAAATGAAATTGAAGATCGGCCTGGCCGAAATGCTGAAAGGCGGCGTGATCATGGACGTCACGAACGCCGAGCAGGCCAAAATCGCCGAAGATGCCGGCGCGTGCTCGGTGATGGCGCTGGAGCGCGTCCCTGCGGACATCCGCAAAGAGGGCGGCGTGGCCCGCATGGCATCCATCAAGATTATCAAGGAGATCATGAAGGCGGTCACTATTCCGGTGATGGCCAAAGCGCGCATCGGCCATTTCGCCGAGGCGCAGGTGCTGGAGTCTGTGGGTGTTGATTATATCGATGAGAGCGAAGTGCTCACACCGGCTGACGAAGAGCATCACATCCATAAATGGCCCTACAAAGTCCCGTTCGTTTGCGGCGCTCGCAATCTCGGCGAGGCGCTGAGGAGGATTGGCGAAGGCGCGGCGATGGTACGCACCAAGGGCGAAGCCGGCTCGGGCAACATCGTGGAAGCGGTCCGGCACATGCGCGCTATTACCAGTGAGATTCGCCTGCTGACAACGCTGCGCGAGGAAGAACTCATGGCGAAGGCAAAGGATCTGGGCGCGCCACTCGACCTGGTGAAATGGGTGTCGGAGAACGGTAAACTGCCGGTGCCGAACTTTTCCGCCGGTGGCATTGCCACTCCGGCTGATGCCTCGCTGGTGATGCAACTGGGCGCTGAAGCCGTGTTTGTGGGCTCAGGGATCTTCAAGTCGGCCGATCCGGCCAAGCGCGCCAAAGCCATCGTTCGCGCCACAACACACTACAACGAACCCGCCATCGTGGCCGAGTGCTCAGAAGAACTGGGCGAAGCCATGCGCGGTCTCGACGTTGCCAAGATGGACCCGAAAGAGATGCTGCAAACGCGCGGATGGTAAGTAGTTCTGAGTTCTGAATGCTGAGTTTGGAATTCAGAATTCTGACGGCTGAATGGCATAACCGATGACAGACCTTCAATATCCCATTGGCAAATTCCAGCCGCCCGAGAAGATCTCGGATCGCGACCGGCAGGCATTCATCCAGCAGATCGAAGATGCCCCGGCGAGTTTGTGGTCCGCAGTAACAGGGCTTTCAGAACAGCAGCTCGACACGCCCTACCGCGAGGGCGGATGGACGGTGCGCCAGGTGGTACACCATCTTGCGGACAGCCACATGAACGCATTCATCCGTTTCAAGCTGGCGATGACCGAAGACCAACCCACAGTCAAGCCGTATCAACAGGAGCGCTGGGCGGAACTGCCCGACGCCAAGACGGCGCCGGTCGTGGTATCGCTGAATCTGGTTGATTCAGTGCATAAGCGTTTCGTGGCGCTTCTGCAGTCGATGAGCGCCGCCGACTTCGCCCGCACGATGGACCACCCGGAGCAAGGCATCGTGTCTCTTGACCGCTACCTCAGCCTCTACGCGTGGCACGGACGCCATCATGTTGCGCACATCACTGCGCTGCGCGACCGCATGGGATGGTAATTGCGAGTCAACGGCAGGAACAGCGGGCTTAAAGTTTCGTCTCCGGCTGGTTGTTCAGTGGGCAATTTGGCGTAACGGACCGAGATGACCACCACACGGGCTTTTTGCAGCACCAATTGATCTTGAATTCAGCATACAAAGGGAGGAAGCATGCCAGTTCGCAAGGCTGAAGCACAATGGAACGGAACACTTCTTGAGGGGAACGGTCACATGAAAATGGCCACGGGCTCCTATGACGGCCCGTTCACCTTCAAATCACGGATGGAGAACGGCGCAGGCACGAACCCCGAGGAACTCATCGCAGCCGCGCATGCGGGGTGCTACTCCATGGCCTTCTCTGCGACCGTCGGCAAGGCCGGGTTCACGCCGAAGAGCGTTCACACAACCGCCTCCGTTCACTTCGACAAAGTGGAGGCAGGTTTCGCCATTACCAGCATTGATCTTGAAACAGAAGCACAGATTCCCGGGATTGACGAAGCCAAATTCCAGGAGCTGGCGGAAGCGGCCAAGAAGGGCTGCCCGGTATCAAAAGCACTGGCTGGAACCACCATCAAACTGAAAGCCAGGCTCGTCCAGTAACCGCAGGTCCCGCCGCAGCTATGCACCGGCCACGCAAAGCAATGCCCTGGCGCCTGGCTGCTGGCAACTTTTCATGCTGAGAGCCTGAACCCATGCCGGGAACGATGCGAGGGGCCTTGTTGTGGGCTTCTCGAAACAACTGGTTGCGCGAGCGTGCGGCCCGGTACAAATTTGTCCGCCGCAGCGTGGCGCGATTCATGCCGGGCGAAGAACTTGGAGACGCTCTGGCCGCCGCGCGCAATCTGGAAAGTCAGGGTCTGGGCACAGTGCTGACGCACCTTGGCGAAAACGTCTCGACCGCCGGGGAAGCCGAAACCGTCACCCGGCATTATCTGGGCGCTCTTGAGCGGGTGCGAGAGAGCGGCCTCGGGTCTGAACTCTCCGTGAAGCTGACTCACCTGGGCCTCGATCTCAGCCGTGAACTTTGCCAGGCCAATGTTGAGAAGCTCATTCAGGCGGCCGGCTCGGACTCCATCGTCTGGATTGATATGGAATCTAGCAGATACGTGGATGCGACGCTCGGTTTGTACCGCAGGCTTCGGCGGACCTATTCCAACGTCGGCGTCTGCCTCCAGGCGTATCTTTATCGGACCGACGACGACCTGGCTTCACTGCTGCCGATGGGCCCGGCCGTCCGGCTGGTGAAGGGCGCATACCTTGAACCGGCCAGAGTGGCCTTCCCTCGAAAAGCGGACGTGGACGAAAACTACTTTGTTCTGGCTGCCAGGCTCCTGAACAGACAGGCGAGAAGCGGCGGTGTTCGCACGGCAATTGCTACGCACGATGTCAATCTCATCCACCGCGTGGAAGCACTGGCGCGTGCCGAAACATTGACCGCGGCAGACTTTCAGTTTGTGATGTTGTACGGCATTCAACGGGCGGAGCAGCTCCGGCTGGCGCGAGAGGGATGGAGATCCACCGTGCTGATCTCCTACGGAACGTTCTGGTTTCCGTGGTACATGCGGCGGCTGGCCGAGCGGCCCGAAAACATTGGATTTGTGATCAGGAATCTTCTGGGAGGATGAGGTACTCGCCTCGGGCCCTCAAGCCGGGGCCAACACCATGGGAAGCAAGGAACAGAAAACGATTGGCATTCTCGCGGTCCAGGGTGACTTCGCCATGCACGCCCGGATGCTGGACCGGATCGGCGTTCCATGGAAACTGGTGAAGCACGTGGAAGACTTTGCCGATATCGATGCGCTCATCCTGCCCGGCGGCGAGACCACCACCATGCTGAAGTTTCTGGCCGAACGAAAAATCGGCGACGCCATCCAGAGTTTCGCAAAAGAGAACAAGCCCGTCTTCGGCACGTGTGCCGGCGCGATCCTGATGGCCAAGGAAGTCCTCAACCCGGAACAGGAACGCCTGGGGTTGATCGACATTTCCATTGAGCGTAATGCTTACGGGCGACAAGTGGACAGTTCCGTCCAGCAGGGCGAATGCCCGGAAATTTCCGCCCACCCAGTGGAAATGGTTTTTATCCGCGCTCCCATCATCCGCCGCGTCGGCAAGGAGGTTAAAGTCCTGGGCCGCACTGGAGAATTGCCTGTTCTGGTGGAGCAAGGCAATCTGCTGGCTGCCACTTTCCACCCGGAGTTGACTGCCGACGAAACCATCCACCGCTATTTCCTCAAAAAGGCAGCATCGAGTTGAAGCCGCGGGCATAAGCAGGATCGCACGCTGATGCAGCAGTTGTGATACGATCGGTGCCCTCTGGAGGCACTCATGCGACCCATCGATTCCTTCTGCCGGGCATTGCTGCTGGCAATGCTTCTGGCCTGCGCCATTCTCGTAGCGCGCGATCGTGCGCTGAGTGGCCAGCCAAGTGCGGATGGGCCGAAATCTTATGCGGTTCTCAAGAACGTGATGATTTCCATGCGGGATGGGGTCCGGCTCGCTACCGACGTTTATTTCCCTGCTCGGAATGGAGCGCGCACCGAAGGAAAGCTTCCGGCGATTCTGGAACGAACGCCATACGACAAAGATCATTCCGAGGATCTCGCGGCTTTTTATGCCGGCCACGGATATATATATGTCGCACAGGACACGCGTGGCCGGTATCATTCCGAGGGCGTCTGGCACATGATGACTGACGACGTGAACGACGGTTACGACACCGCCAAATGGCTCGTGGCGCAGCCATGGAGCAGCGGAAAGTTCGCCATGATCGGGACCTCGTATGTGGGCGGAACGCAGCACGCCATGGCGGAAACCGGTGCGCCAGGCCTGACGGCAACCATACCCGCGGACGCCGTGGCCAATGCAGGCTATTTTGGAATTCGGAACGGCGGGGCCCTGGAGCTACGGTTCGTCAACTGGATCTTCTTCACAGCTCCTCTGGGCAGCCGGGAGGCGCGCGATCCCGAAATCCGGGCTGTGCTGGAAGAGGCGCATCAGCACGTGCGCGAATACTTGATGGACCTTCCCATCCGCAAAGGCACAACACCGTTCAAAATTGCGCCTGAGTACGAAGACTGGCTGGTGTTTGAGCTGAGCCACGGACCCGAAGATCCCCTGTGGAAGCAGCCCGGCTTTAACGTGGTTGACAACGTGGCCCGCTACAAAGACGTTCCCACGTATCTGATCGGCGGCTGGTACGACTCCTGGGACCTCCAGACAACCATGACCTACATGGCGCTGTCGAAGGCAAAGAAGGGTCCTGTAAAAATGATCCTCGGGCCGTGGATTCACGGCATGCACGAACGTCGCTCGAACGGTCAGGTGGATTTCGGGCCGAGCGCCGCGATCGACCAGGAAGCGTTCGGCTTGCGCTGGTACGACCATTGGCTTAAAGGGATCGCGAACGGAGTTGAGAACGATGCCCCCGTCAAGATCTTTGTGATGGGCGGCGGCAGCGAGGCAAAGCTTGGCGACGGCACGCACGAGCACGGCGGCTACTGGCGAGATGAGCATGAATGGCCGCTCGCCCGCACGCGCTGGACCTCCTTCTATCTCCACCGCAACGGCACGCTGTCTACTGACGGGCCTTCCGAATCGGATGTCAAAATCACCTACAAGTACGATCCTGCGAATCCGGTGCCGACGATTGGTGGCAACATCTCGTCGGGCGATGGCATCATGCTGCAGGGGGCGTGGGACCAGAAATGCTCGTCCGCTGTCTGGAACTGCAAAGACACGCGTCCACTTTCCGCGCGGCAGGACGTGGTGGTATTTACGACGCCGCCACTCGATCACGACGTTGAAGTGACCGGGCCGATTGATGTGAAGCTCTGGGCTTCGTCAGCCGCGGTTGATACGGATTTCACCGCCAAGCTGATTGATGTGCATCCCCCGAACAACGATTTCCCGGCGGGCATTGACATGAACCTGGAGGACGGCATCATCCGAGCGCGCTACCGTGATTCGCTCCAGAAGCCCGCGCTGATGAAGCCGGGCCAGATTTACGAATTCACCATTCACCTTTATCCCACTTCAAACGTTTTCAAGGCCGGCCATCGCATCCGGCTGGACATTTCCAGCAGCAATTTTCCGCGCTTTGATCTGAACCCAAATACCGGCGCTGCGCTCGGCGACGAACGCGGAGCGGTGGCAACCATGAACACCATCTATATGGACAAGGCCCACCCTTCGCACGTGGTCCTGCCCGTGATCCCGAAGTGAAAATCTGGGGGCCGGAAACGGCCGCGCCGCGTCAGCACGATAGACAGGCACTGAAACGGGCGCTTGCCAGTGCAGGAAGCTTGCGGCACAGCCGCATGACAGCAGCAAGAGCTGGGAGTCTCGAATGATCCACGCCGGTCACGCCTTGGCCTGCCGAATCGAAGGCGGTGAAGCCGCCGGCGCGCGCGCCTGGGCGGAGGGCTATCAGCGGCTATTTCCGGCTGACAGGGTCGCGTGGCTGGAAGTCGCTGGCGGATGTGCGGTCTTTGCCGGACGCGATTCCCCTGTAACGCAGGTCCAGGGAGCGGGAATCCGCGGGTCTGTGGGCGGGGACGAGTTTGACGCGATTGAAGATTTCTTCTTCTCGCGAAATAGCCGGGCGCAGGTAGTGGTTTGTCCCCTGGCGCACCCTTCGCTCCTCGAAGGATTGTCGAGGCGCGGATATACTGTCGCTGAAATGGAGAACGTCCTGGCGATGCCGCTCGACGCCCAATCGGTGGCATGCGCGCCCGCCAGCGAGGTTGAGGTCCGGCCCGTTCAGCGAGGCGAGGGCCGCGAGTGGGCAGAAACAGTGGCTCGCGGTTTTATCGAGCAGCCCGAATTTATGCCAGCGGGCAGCAATTTGAAGCTGGATGAGGCTTTCATCCGATTACTCATGGCAGGGGAAGAGGCGAAAGGATACTCTACTTTTGCGGCTTCCCTTGGCGGACGAATGATCGGGGGCGGAAGCCTGTTTATCCACGAATGCGTGGCGATGTTGAACGGCGCCAGCACACTCGCAGCTTTTCGCCGGCGGGGAGCACATTCGGCCCTCCATTTTGCGCGGCTCGCACACGCATTGAGCGCCGGCTGCGACCTGGCGCGGGTTGTAACCCAGCCGGGATCAACTTCCCAGCGCAATGCTGAACGCCGCGGATTTCAGGTGCTCTACACGCGGGCGGCGCTGGTGCAGAAGCCGCCTGGCAACGGCAGCGCGACAGAAACTTGAGCTAAGAGGACGGTTGCCGTTAAAATCTTGACTGATCCTGTTAAACATGGAGGAAATGTGAGAGTGAGTGTAGATCATCACGACGCAGAGCTGATGCTGAGGCTTTATGATTTGCGCCGCGAAGAGAAATTACGCCGCGCACGGGACTGGTTCATTCGCGAGTTCGAGGTTAAGCCCAGCGATGATTATGTTAAAAAGTACCCGCCGGATTCCGAGGAGAATGCCTTCACCCGGATGGTGGTGACGTATTGGGAGATGGTGGGGTCGATCGTCAACAGCGGGCTGATTGAGCAGGATTTCTTTTTCCAGAACACAGGCGAATTCTTCGTTGTGTGGGAAAAGATTAAACTGCTGGTGCCCGCTTTACGCGACAGTTTTAAGAACCCTTTCCTTTGGAAAAATTTGGAAAAGATGGCGGAAAGCTATGAGGAGTGGATGAATAAGCGCGCTCCAGAGGCAATTGGCGCTTCCAGGGAACGCATTGGGGCCCTCAGGAAAAAGTAGGCCCTGCCCTGCTATGACTTCCTGAATTCCCGGCCGCGTCTCAAACCGCGCCGAACTTAACGTGCAGAGGGTCGCGGCGCACTTGCCACAAAGCCAGGGCCTGGCGGTCGCCTTTCGGTTCTTCAGAATCCATTCATGTGGGTTTGTCCATCTCCGCTGACGCGCTCCCGCAAAAGTTAAGGGCGAGTATAATATCAATAGAAGCGCCGGCTTCCGACGCTGGCAAGCTATGAAAACACTCAGCGACATCCTGCAGAAATCCATCCGAGAAGGCGACCTGTGCGAAAGGATGGACAAAGGCTTTGTCCGCTGCGTGGCATGCGGCCACCGCTGTCCTATACCTGACGGCCAGTCAGGCGTTTGCAAGGTGCGCTTCAACCGCAACGGAAAGCTCTACGTTCCGTGGGGCTATGTCGGTGGGGTCCAGTGCGATCCGATTGAAAAAAAACCGTTCAATCACGCCTATCCTGGAGCTCTGGCTTACAGCTTCGGCATGCTCGGTTGCGACCTCCATTGTTCATACTGCCAGAACTGGGTAACTTCTCAGGCCCTTCGCGATCCTCGGGCCGTTTCGTCGCCTCTCGGGGCAACACCGGAATTGCTGGTGGAGGACGCGGTCGTCCAGGGCGCCAAGGTCATGGTGAGCACATACAATGAGCCGCTGATCACCAGCGAGTGGGCCGTGGCCGTCTTTAAGGAAGCTCGCCACGCGGGATTGAAGACCGCATATGTCTCAAACGGCAACGCAACTCCGGAAGCACTGGAATACCTACGTCCCTGGATTGATCTCTATAAAATCGACCTGAAGAGTTTCGATGACCGCCACTACCGGCAATTGGGCGGGCGCATACAGCCTATCCTGGATAGCATCCGGCGGACGTATGAACTGGGCTTCTGGGTGGAGATCGTAACGCTGCTGATCAAGGGATTCAACGATTCCGACGAGGAACTCATGCGGCTGGCGAAATTTCTTGTAAGCGTTTCACCCGACATACCTTGGCACGTTACTGCCTTCCACAAGGATTACAAGATGACGGATCCCGCGGACACCACGCCGGACATGTTGCGGCGGGCAGCGGACGTCGGCCGGGTCGCAGGGTTGCGCTTCGTGTACGCGGGCAACATGCCGGGCCGGGTGGGCGACCTTGAAGACACGCACTGCCCAGTCTGCGGCAAGACGCTCATCGAACGTTACGGCTACCACATTTCAAAATATCTGATTACGTCCGAGGGTCGCTGCCCGTCGTGCAATTCATCCATTCCCGGCCGCTGGGCCGAGCGGTTTGAGGGCCAGCTTGCCAGCTCTCCTTATCTGCCCCAGTTCCGCAGCGCGGCGCGCAATTGACCGCACTCGACTGATTCCCTGCCGGCTCAAGAACAATCCCACGGGTTAGCGAACGTGAAAGAGGAAGTATCCGGGGCCGACCCGCATGCCGTGGATGATCCACGGAGGGGCAAGCATCCCGATAAGGAATCCGGCAACGGCCTGCACAAATGCCAGCGGCCAGATGTTGCGATGCCGAAAGAAGATTTCCGCGAAGACGATCCCGCCCGCAAAGGTTGCCGCCATTAGAATAGGGTTTGGAATGTGCGCACCGGCAAACAGAAGCCCAATGGCAAGCGAACGCAGGTGCGGAGATTGCATCACTTTCATTAATTGCCGATGAAAGTATGACTGCGTGAGATACTGCTGAAAAGAGCACCAGACAAAGTAGCCGCCAAGTGACAGCCACACGTGCCAGGAAGCAAACCGGAAAACATTGTAGCGAACCCACAAGCCGTAACAGACCGCTCCACCGATCACCACGGCGAGGAGCGGAAGGCTGGCCCGGGCACAAGGCCAGAATTCCATTCCGGTCACGCCCAGTTCTTCCAGAGTCTCGCCGCAAAACCACTGGCTGAAAACAACGACGGCCAGCATCGGAAGCCACAGAAACGGGTGAGCATCCTGCCATCGCCAGATGTAAAGCAGAACAGCGGCGTAAATGGCCAGAACTTCACTGGCCGTAATCACCGGATTGATGGCGCGCACCGCGCGCAAAGGCTGGCGGTCAACTTCCGGAGTTAATGCGGACATCAATGCCCCTGTTCTCATTTTACGGCACAGTCCAGGAACGCATGCGAAGCTGCAAGCAGCTATGCTCCAGCAAGCACTTTTCTGACCGACTCGATTGCTTCGTCGCTCGAGATTGACACCGGCGCGAATAGTTCCTCCCATTCGACATCGGGAAATCCCATGCGGGTGAGCTTTGCGGGGAGCAATTGACGAAGGAGCGCCAGATCGTCAGAAGGGATCGACACGACTGCCCTGAAAATCGCCCGGTGCAGCGCGCTACTCCATGCGTAGCTTTGCACCAGTGGAATCAGGCTGGCTCGCAGGGGCCCTTGCGAAGTTCCAGCGCACAGTAGTCGCAGCACAAATTTTTCGAAGTTAAGGTCCTTCCCCATTGGAGCGCGCGTCAGGCCGTTGCTCGCTGACCGGACTTATCCGTCGGACTTGCCGGGCCGCGCGTGCTTGCGAACAATGACCACTCGCTGGCCCAGGTGGCAACACGGAACCAGTAGCGGCCGAACATCACCAGTTGCTGCCCGACGAAAAGGAGACCAAGCACCAGCGCGACCTCGTATGATGGGCCGGTACTCCCACCCAGGGCTGCATGGATCATGCGCCAGGGCGTTACCAGGCGATAAATTCCCAGCAAGGCAAGCCCGCAAAGCGACGGGATGGCGTAAACAAGAATGGCCCTGGGCAGGCGGCCGATTGAAAATCCCAGCGCACCCAGGAAGGCTTCTATAAACCCACAGCCTTCGCCATAGACAATCCTGATCTGGGCAAAATCGATCACCATATTTATGAAGGCAAACAACAGGAGGACCAGCAGGCCCACGCCGAGATGCGCCGCGAATGCCGAGCGGTCATTCATCCAATAGAGCGTCGCCCGGTCCACCGCACTTCCCAGGCCGACATTCACAAAACGGAACACCGCCCAGTAGCAAATCAGCGCGACGACCATCAACCAGAGCATTCGCCAGGCGTAGAAGCCGCAGTCACGGAAGAAGGTTCCAAGCCGGAACCGCTGAGGCTGCTGAAAGCGGGCCAGCACTCCACCGGCCAGAATGGCGTTCACCGGCAGCGCGATCAGGCCTATCACCATGATGAATTGAGCATATTGTTCGAGGGCCCCCGTGTTGTTGAATGCAAAATCCGTCAGCCAGTCCACCGAAAACCCAGTCAGCAGATTTCGGCTCACCAAGCTGTGGGAGGTGAACTGAAGCATTCCATGGTAGATCGGCAGACCTGCAACGATGGCCAGGAGCAAGTTGGCTGCAAACAGGATCCACACGGCCGATCGCGTGCGCGGCACCAGCCGGAACCCCTGGCGGATGGCCATCCGTCCGCTTACCATGTCCACTCCAGTTCCCGGATTGTTTCCAGATCAAACCTCACAGCGCTGCGCGGGTTCATGCTTAGTGCTTGCCGAGTGCTAGCTGAAGAATGCTGCCGCAAAAAAGAGATTTTCGATCCAGAATATCCATCGGATATACCATTTGAGGGCAAAGGCGGAATTCGCCTTCACGGTGCGGCTGTTGTTCGTGTAATTGGAATCCAGCAAAAGTTTGCGGGACGGATCGACCACGGCAGCCACTACCTTTTGGGGGCCATCATAGGTGAATGTCGTCCAACGGTATCTGCCATCCCATTGTTCATGAGCAACCTTGCCGTTATCAAACCGGACCTCGATGTCCACCGGCGCCGAGGCGCCGCCCAGACGTCGAATGGTGATGGTAGAGCGATATTGCTTCTGCTTGCTTGCCTTATACTGTTTTAAAGCATTCTGCCGGGAATAGTAAGTCTTTTTTCCACCCTCGTCATAGATACCGGTGTGGCCGTACATCGGCTCGTTCCAGATGCTTGCCACTGAATAATCCGCAAGGTTGGAATTGTAGAAGAACTGCTGAAAGAACCAGTCCATGTCCCGACCTGAAGCCTTATTGACCACGTCGATAAAATCCCGGGTGGTTGGATGACGGTATCGCCACTCCTGCTGATAGGTCCGCATCACGCGCGCCATGACGGTCGAGCCGAGGTATTGCTCGAGCGTGTCCAGGTCCAGCCCTGGTCTCATGTAGGAATTCACGACGTAGCTGAGGCGGCTCCGGTACTGCCAGCCGTTTCGCACCAAGTTGTCATCAGTAGCGTGCTGCAGGTATAAGCTGCGGCCCGAGGTTTGTTCCGGCAGTCTCACGCACGAAAAGTAAGGCCCGACGGGAATGGACCCGACCCCCAGAAACGGAAAGCTGGGCAATGGGACCTGCAGCCAGGCGTACGCCTGGTACGGAATACCCAGGAAGCGAAGGTACGAACACGGATTGCCATAGGCCGTTTCCAGTACCTTGGCCGTGGAGTATGTGACAAACCCCTCATCGAGCCACGGCTCTTCAAACTCATTGTTGCCTACCAGTCCGTACCAGAACTGATGCCCGAATTCGTGGATAGTCACTCCCTCCGGCTCAAATTCGTGCTTCCCCGGCCAGAAGGTGCTGCCCGCAACGAACAGCGTTGGATACTCCATGCCCGAGGTGTAGGAATTGCGGGGCGGATCAACTACTGTCAACGTGTCATAGGGGTAGGCGCCAAACCGCAATCCGTAATACTTGAGTCCGCTGAAAGCCGCGCGAAAATAACGCTCCTCGAGATTGCGGTGGTACGGTTGCAGCAGCAGCGTTACTGAAACGTTACGCAGCGCAATTTCGGAGGCGGGCAGCGCCAGAATCTCACTCCACCTGGCGACTTCGTCGCCCCGAACCTCCTTCCCCCAATCGAAAAGGCGTGTGATCTTCTTGAAATCCGGGCTGGCCGTCCAGGCAAAATCGTGGACGTCCTGCTGGTAGAAATTGTAAGTCGTGGTACCGTCCGGATCTTTCTTTTCAGAGCGCTCGAACCCCGTGGCGCCCAGGATGTAGTCGGAGGGAACCGTCAAATCAACGTCGTAGCTCCCGTAGTCGGCGTAAAACTCCGTGTAGCGATGGAACTGGTGGCAATTCCATCCACCGGTTGTCCGGCCGCGCTCTCCGGGCCCTTCATATACGCCGATCTTGGGAAACCACTGGCTGACCAGGTAATAGTCCCCGTCGTAACCGGTTCGGGCAAAAACCCGCGGCAGCTTTGCGGTAAAGTCAACGGAGAGTTCAATGGTTCCTTTTGGAGATATGGGCTGAGGGAGCTGGATTCGGACCACTGTCCTGTCATCAGCATTGGTGTCGTCCGGATGGATGTAGGTGATGAGCGGTGTCAGGTCAACTCCGTTGACAATCTGAATCTTGTCAATCTGTTCCCAGCCCCATTTTTCCTTACCGGGAATGGTGAGCCAATCCGTTAGCGAATCATGTTCTCTTGCGATGGGGTCCCGGCGCATGAAGGTGCTGTCAAGGTTTTTGAAGGCGTTCAGGTACAGGTGGAAATAGAGGTCTGGGATGGTATCGTCGGTGTGGTTCCACCACGTCAGCACGTAGTGTCCCTTGATGGTTTTCGTGCCGGGATACAGCGATGCCGAAATTTTGTACTGAACAATGAGGTGTTCGATGTGCGACTGGTAGGTCTGCGCCGTGGTGACGCGGACTGCCGTTAAGCAAGCAACCAGGCTGCCCACCAGGAGTATGCAGGAACGGCGCATCGATTCCGCCTCACAAACGTTCCCGAAGGTTTAAATGAATACAGTTCCCTGCCAACTGCTCCTCGGAACGGAGGTATTTTATCAAAAGAGGGTCGGTACGGGGAGACATTCACCCGGTTGCCAGCAGACCTCCGGAGGAAGACCGTAACGGTAACCGTTTTTTCGGCATCCAAAAGGTCCTCGTGGTCGGAGCCCGAAGCAGCACAGGCTATGCAGCAAGGAACTTCAGCAGGTATACTTGGAATTTTGTGCTCGTTAAGTTGTTGCGTATACAGCGTTATGCGGCGGAGGTTCGGCAGAATCACCAGGCGACGCTCAACCAAAGATCAGGAAGGACTGGTAAGCTTTTTGCACACTGACGCACACCGCTCTAAATTCAGGCAGGCTGTTTTTTGCACTCTTGTTGTCCTTCTCGCAGTCGTCAGCCTCAAAGGCCCCATCTCCTATGGGGATGCCCCCCAACCGACTCAGGAGTTGAGAGGCCAGATTGTAAATGAAAACAGCGTTCCCATTGCCGGCGTTGATTGCATACTCCAGGGAGGTCTGCTGCCCAGCCAGGGGATCTCCGTCACCACAGACTCCAGTGGTGACTTCAGCGTTCGGGGTCTGTTGCCGGGTAAGTACGTCCTGACCTGCACAGCGCTTGGATATGAGCCGTATGTCAAGACCGATCTGGCCATAACCGCGGGCCAGGCTAACTACGTTCGGGCGGTCATGCCGACGCAACAAAAAATCATCCAGAAGGTGGAGGTTCGAGCGAAGGCGGGCACCGCCGCGGAGCAGATCTCTGCGCCTCCGGCCACACTTGGTGCGGAAGAACTTACAACTTTGCCTATCGCCGAACAAAAGTTTAAGGCATTCCTGCCGCTGGTTCCGGGGGTCATCCGGTCTCCTAACGGTAAGATCAACATCAAAGGAACGGTAGAGAACCAGGGCATGCTCCTGATTGACGGCGCACAGGCCGTAGATCCCATCACAGGCGCCTTTGATATCGATCTTTCCATCGACGCCATCCAGTCACTGAATGTTTACAAGGCGCCGTTTGACGCCCAGTATGGCGGCTTCTCCGGCGGGTTGACAACGATTGATACCAAGGCGCCTTCCTATCAGTGGGGCTGGGACCTCAACGACTTTTTTCCCGGATTTCGCGGCCGAAGCGGCCATCTGGTGGGCATCAACGACTGGGAACCCAGGATCAGCTTTACCGGGCCGATTCTGAAAAACCGTCTCAACTTCTCCGAGTCATTCATCTATGACATCTTGAAGGTCCCTGTCCGGGGGCTTGCCTGGCCCAACAACGAGACGAAGAAGGAAGGCTACAATTCACTCACTACACTTCAGTATGTCTTCTCGCCCCGGCATCTCTTCTCATTCAACTTTCACCTGTTCCCGCGCAAGCAGGAGTTCGCCAACATCGATTCGCTGATCGCGCAGCCTGCCTCCGCAAATCTTTCCGAGCGCGGCTATTCCGCCCAGGGAAATGACAGCGTCCAGTTTGAATCAGGCAGCATCTTGAACAGCTTCTTCAAGTACACCCGGTTTGACGCCAACTCGCACGGACAGGGCCTTGAGACAATGCTCGTTACGCCCAACGGTTACGGCGGAAACTATTTCAATGAATGGGGACGAAAGAGTAATCAGGAAGAGGGCAGCCTGATTTACCGATTCCCTGGCTGGAAGTGGCTTGGCAAACACCAGTCTGAACTCGGGGGTGATTTTATCTATCGGTCTTATACTGGCACCAGCCTTTCCCGTACGGTACTCGTCACACGGCTGGATGGTACGGTGGCGAAACAGATCGACTTCCTGGGTCCAGGCGGAGTTCCTTCCACCCAATCTCCGGCGTTGTTTTCGACCAGCAATGCGGAGGGGGCAGCGTATGTGGGCGACCACTGGATGCTGACTGAACGTGCTGCCGTGGATTTCGGATTTCGCTACTACGGCCAGGCCGTAGGCGACCCCGCCACTTTCGCGCCGCGATTGGGAATGGTGTTCACTCCCGGCAAGAGTGGCCGGACCATCCTCCGGGCCGGGGTCGGGATTTTCAAGTCGCGCATACCACTGCTGGAGGCGGACTATGGCAGCAACCCCGCGCGGGTGATATCCCTGTTCGACGCCACGCAAACACCGATCGGTGTTCCTGTCACTTACATGAGCCAATGCGCCACAAGGGTCCGCACAGGACTGAGGCTCGTTTCGGATTGTTCTGACCTCGATGCCACGCCTTACAACGTGACATGGAACGCCGAGTTCGACCGCCAGATCACCAGCCGCGTTGCGGTCCGGGCCAGCTTCCTTGGCAGCAGCACCTACAAGGATTTCGTCGTCAACCCTGTGCTGACCTCCCCTGTTGAAGGTATGATGCTGCTCTCCAACCGAGGTGCAGCGCGATACCACGAACTTGAAGCCATGGTGAGCTACCGTGACGACCGGGGAAATCAGTTGAACGCGTCGTACGTTCGCAGCAGAACGATCGGTGACCTGAATTCCGTGTCGCATATCTATGTCCCATTTGAAGACCCCGTTATTCGTACTGACGTTTATGCCAGCCTCGACGCCGACGTCCCGGACCGTATGATTGCATGGGGAATCTTTCACCTCCCGAAGAAGGTCGTCTTTGCTCCGGTTATCGATTTGCACACGGGATTCCCCTGGTCAAAGGTGGACGAGTTCCAGAACTACGTTGGCGCCCCCAACAGCAACCGGTTTCCGGCATTTTTCTCCTTAGACTTCAAGATCTGGAAGGTGCTACCTCTGCCACGCTGGCTACCCTGGGGAGGCGGTTTCAAGCTGCGGTGGGGAATTGGAGTGCGTAACCTGACAGATGCTCGCGATGCACGAGACGTTTACAACAATATCACTTCTCCTAATTTTGGCCACTTTGTCGGGTTCCAGCATCGGGTGATCGAGGTCAATGTGGACACGGGAGAATAATCTTTTTTCAGTGCATACTGCCGCCGCGGTTTGTAGGGGGACTCCCTCGCTCTGCGCAAGCCCTGACGAAAGGTCCGGCTGCAGGCCCGCGCTTGGATTTAACTGATGCCTCAATACGAAGTGGAGCGCGACACACTGAAGTCAGACCAGCCTCGGCACGCAGCATCGGCCCCAGCCCGCAGTGCCATCCCTTGGATTTTGATCCTCATCGTCTGGGTGTCTGTTTATTTTCAGGGTGCGTTCCATCCTCCCCTGCTGGATGACGCCGACTCCACACACGCCGAAGCGGCGCGGGAGATGCACCAGTCGGGCGATTACGTCACACTGCGGGTGAACGGCATCCGCTATCTTGAAAAAGCTCCTCTCCCCTACTGGCTGGTGTCCCTTGGATTCACGGTCTTCGGTGTTTCGGAGTTTGCAGTGCGCCTGCCAATTATTCTTTCCATCCTGCTGATGATCGGCCTGGGCGCGCTTTGGGGGTTGCGAGCGTTCGGCCACCGCGGGGGAATCTATACCGGGCTATTTGTAGCCACATGTCTCGGCTGCTTTCTTTTCACGCGAATCTTTATCCCTGACGTCATTCTCAGCCTCCTGATCGCCCTCGCCCTCTATTTCTTCCTCTCGGCGCTCCAATCACGGCGGCAGCGCGAGTGGCGATGGTATGCTGCATATGCCATCATCGCCCTGGCTGTGCTCACCAAGGGTCTGGTGGCGCTGGTCTTTGTCGGCGTTCCCGCCATGGGCTATCTGCTCCTGACCAGAGAATGGCGGCGGTGGCGAGAGCTGCGTCTCGGCAAAGGCATTCTGATGTTCCTGCTGGTTGGCGCTCCGTGGCATATCCTGGCGGGCATCCGCAATCACGGATTCTTTTGGTTCTATTTCGTCAACGAGCAGTTTCTGCGTTTTCTGGGAGAACGCTACCCACACGACTACAACAAGCTGCCCCCTGCCCTCTACTGGGGACTCCACCTCGTCTGGCTGTTTCCCTGGAGTCTTTACTTTCCGCTGGTCTTCCGCGACCTCAAGCGGGACATCACCGCAGCGCGAAATCTGTCGGCGCTTAACTTCGCCGTCCGGACGCGGGCGCTATGCTGGATATGGGCAGGCATCGTGCTGGTTTTCTTCTCGTTTTCGACCAACCAGGAATACTATACCTTTCCCGCCTACCTTCCGCTGCTGCTGCTGATTGCCGGAAGTCTGGCTCGCGATGAAGAGCAGAAACGGTCAAGCCGATGGACCATCTTAGGTAATGGACTTTACGCGGCGGCAGGACTCGCGGCCGGCTCTGTCCTGGTGGCCGCGCTGTGGGCTTCAAGAAACGTTCCGCCCACTACAGACCTGGGTCAATTGCTGGTCCATCGCGATGTTGCCAACGACACGCTATCAATGTCAAAACTTTTTGATCTCACTACCTCGGCGTTTGCTGCACTGCGCCTGCCCGCGGGACTGGCGGCCGCCGTGCTGCTCGTCGGCCCGCTCGCGGCCCTCATTCTGCGCCTCCGAAATAAGCACGTAGCCGCCACGTGGACAACGGGCCTTGCCACCGCGGTCTTCCTGATTGCTGCCCAACTCGCCTTTGCCCGTTTCGGGCCGTTTCTCTCCTCCAAGCGGTTGGCCGATGCGATCCGCATCCGCGAAGAGCCCGGAGATCAGGTGATGATTTATGGCGACCAGGCATACGGGTCGTCGCTGCTGTTCTATTTGAAGAGGCCGATTGATCTGGTTAACGGAAGAACGACTTCCATGTGGTTCGGATCGACCTTCCCCGATGCGCCGCACATCTTTTTGGATAATGCCGATCTGGCCCGCGACTGGGGCGGCGATCACAGGATATTCCTGTTTGTTCCTCCGGGGCAACTTGACGACGTAAAGAAAACACTGCCACAGCCTCGATATGTTGTCGCTGAGAGTTCGGGAAAAGTTGTCTACAGCAACCAGCCGTGATGGCGCTACACAGGGCATCCTGCGTCGTTGGAGTCCGTCTCGCCTGGACGGCTTTTGGGGACCATTCGTCCGCCAGAAACGAGTTGGTAGCGCTCTCCGCGCCAGTCTATCTCCGAACCCCAGAAGCTGGCGCACCACAGAGTGAATCCAAGAAGGTCGCGGAGCGGATAGAGCCAGCAGTAGAGCGCGGAATCGCGGTCCCGATTAACACCCCATCCAACCACCAGCGCCTGGACCAGTCGGTTGGCAACAGCAACCGACAACATCCCCAACCCCAGGACCCAGTTGCCCGACAGCCATCCCGCAACCAAGGCGAGCGCACCAAACGGCATGGCAAACGTCAACCCCGTTCCAAGATGGCCCAGGCTTCGCGAAAATCGCGAACTCTTCATCCAGCGAAGCTGATGGAGCATGGAGGTCCGCGCGGAGCGGCCCAGGACGATGTGGTTTATCACATAGTGCGAAAGCACCACCTTCCTGCCGGCTGCATGCGTCAAGGCGCCCATGACGAAATCGTCGGCGCAGTAATCGCGCAAAACCCCTAAGCCGCCCCATCCTTCCAGCACTTCTTTTCGGATGACCATAGTGGGCCCCAGCGCGAATTTCATGCCTTCCAGCAGATCAGCCACGAGCACGCCGGAAGCCAATTCAATCGACATGCCCAGCGCTTCGAGCAGCGCCCAGAAGCCTCCGGTAGAAACGCCCCGATAGAGACAAGTGACCATGCCGACCTTCGGATCCAGCATGGGCCTTACCACCTGTGCGAGATAGTCCGGGGCAACATGCACGTCGCTGTCGGCGATGAACAATATCGGATGGGTAGCGAGCGGCGCCATCTTCTCCATCAGGCACACCTTGGCATTCGGATGGCCCGGATGACCAGACACGATGGTCTGAGTTGCCACGTGCGGATATTTCTTTTCGAGGACTTCGACAAGGGCGAGCGCCGGATCTGATTGGATCCGGGCGCCAAAGATCAGTTCGTACTCCGGGTAATCCTGGCGAAAAAAGCTCTCCAGACATTCTTCAAGCAAGGGCTCGGCGCCGTGCAACGGCTTCAGGACGCTCACCGGAGGAAGGTGTGCATCGGACCCACTTAAAGCGGAGTAACGCTGGGCCGAGATCCGAAAACGCACAGCGGCGACCATCACCAGCACGAGATAAACGCTGGCAGCGGACAGCCCGGCGCCGGCGATGATGAACAGGGCGTGTTCAAACATGGAACACACAGAGACAACGCGCGTGAAATATCATAAGACAGGCGCAAGGAATCACAACCATCTACAACATGAGAACCGTTTTCTTGCAATTACAGCAGACCTGGACAAGTTCCCCTTCTTGCACCAGAATCAAATGGGCTCTTCAGCCATTGCAATCGCCTGCTGAATAACCTGTTCGGAAACTCGAAATCGAAGGTCGCGCTGCAATTTTCGCACGAGACTACGAGTTTCCGACGCCCGTCCCTCTAAAAACAGTCGAGCAAGAATCCGCACAGTTCCAACACACCTAAATCCCATATTGCTACCGATTTCCCGTGCCCGCCTGTCGTCCCCTATAAAGTGCGTTGCTGTTCTCTCCTGCGCCTGAATCAGCGCCTCCGCCTCACCCTCGTCAACATCAGGCCTCAGCAGCTTTACATTCTCGGCATTCGCTGTGGTACACCTTAAGAAATAACCCGTCTCATAAAGCTTCTTGAGGCGGTAGCGGAACCTGCTCTTTCGATTAACTTCCCGCTGGACGGCCATGGGGACATACACGACGTCAAAGAAGAGGGATATCTCTCCGCATAGACCCAAGTGTACAAGATGAATGAGCGGTGTGCTGTCAACAACCGCGATCCGCACTATTTTTCACTCAGAGAAAAGAGCAGGAGTAGCCCAATTCCTACCGCGGCGAGGGCACCTATAGCTTGCTGTTGTTCTTTACTGATCTTTTTTTCCTTGAGGAATTCAACAATCCCTCCCTCGACTTGCCCAGGATTGTCCCACGGAGAGAATGTAAATACTTGGGGGAATTGCGCTAGGAGAGGATGACCGGCAAGGTCCGAACGGACGATTGGTATGACAAGTTTTTGTTTTGTCAGAGCATAGCGGAGTTCCCTTTCGACATTTGCGCTTGCTTTGGCAGTAATGATAGCCAGCACGCAATCAGCCCGGTCAATCGCATTGTGAATCGCAATGGATGAGGCCGACTGCTGTGGTGCGAGCGGTCCGCGTGGGGGCACATACATTTCAACGCCGTGCGCTGCGGCAAGTGTTTGTAACCGCCAGGCAAGCGCCTGTTCGGCAGCATCAAGGCTATAGCTTAGAAAGACTTTGAATCCCATCGCATGAGTATTCTACCCTTTCTGGAATTGCAATACTACTCATCGCTGCTCATCGAACGCCCTTCCAGTCCAAGGAGACGCGCACCGATCTTCATCTCATAGCTCAGGTCTGCTTCCCCATAACCGCGGTGGCTCAATCCTTGCTGGGCGCAGGACTCAGGCGGCCTTTGCGGATATAAAATGAGGTCCCGCGCCACTCGATGCGCCGCTTGGAAAAGCTGATGGCCAGGATGAAGAATGCGAGAGCATCCCATGCAGGCACCAGCCACCATTTCCTGCGCAGCAGTGGATCTTTCAGGCCCCACACGCCAACCGTCCAGGCGACGGCCAGCCGAAGCACGAGGTAAGCTCCGCAAAATCCCACGGTGGCTTCCCAAGTGCGATGCACCAGGCTCGCGGCCACCACCCATGGCAGCGCCTGGGTCAGCAGCCTGCCAAACTGGCCCCACGGACGCGAATTGGTAATGCCAACGGCCCAGCGAAGCTGGTGCTGGATCGAACCTAACAGCCCTTGCGACGGGGAAACGCTGGCCACGGTGTACGGGATGAGCTCGACCTCATGGCCCTCATCAGCGATCCGCCTCCCCAGTTCAAAATCGTCGGAAAAGCAATCCGCCATGGCCTCGAATCCGCCAAGGTCCTCCAGTCGCTCGGCGGCCACGGCGATGCTCGCGCCCAGCGCAAACTTCACGCCCTCCAACTGCCGGGCCACGACTACTCCGGGCATGAAGTCGGAAGAGAGCCCGACCGCCTCAATCTCAGAAGCCAGTCGGGGTTCTGATTGCAGGCGGTACATGCAGGTGACAGCGCCAACTCCCGGGTTACGAAGCGGGCCCACAATCGCTCGCAGATAATCCGGCTGGACCCGAATGTCGCTGTCACTGATCACCAGGGTGGGGTAACGGGCTTCGCGCGACAGACGGCACAATTGCCGTACCTTTCGGTTCCAGCCTCTGCCGGGAGAACCGACAAAAAGGCGGATGGCCCGGCTGGGGTGGTCTTCGATGAGCTTCCGGATGACAGGAATGACGGGATCATCAACGTCCATCACTCCAAACAAAATCTCGTATTCAGGGTAATTAAGATTGCAGAAGCTGGCGAAGTTCTCGTAGCATTCGCGGTCAAGCCCCCTGACAGGTTTCAGGATGCTGACCGGGGGCGCGAACTCAGGATCGCGGTAGACAGGACGGCGAAAATATCTCCAGGCGCTGAACAGTGCGGCCACATAGTAAAGCAGCGAAACGATGGCGCCGACTGAAATAAGCCACTCTACCGGGTGAAAGTGCGCATGCATGCCTTCGTCCTCTTTTTCAGATGCAGACCAGGGCCACTCCGATACAGACGATAAAGACGCCGATCCACCTCTCCCGGTTCACATATTCACCCAGCAGAAACTTAGCACCCAAGGCGCCGACTGCGTAACTTGCAGCCGTGGCCGGCACCACCAGGCTCACATCGGCCCAAGAAAGGAGCGCCAGCAGTGAAAAAAAAGCCACGGCCATCAGACCTACTCCGATCCACAGCCATTTTACTCTGAGGGCGCGGCCGAGAAATCGCAAAACGCTCACGGGAGTGAAACGCTTGAATTCTCCAACGGTCTTCATGGCGAGCGACAGGCAAATATCGCCCAGTTGCCCGGCCACAACAATAACCGCAATGAACAGCGCTGTCTGACCCGTCATGAGTTGTGATTTGTGCTGGGGTGCGTGCCGCCAACCACAAAAACCCCCACGCAGATCAGGCCAACGCCAACCCAGCGTGTGGTTGGGACATGCTCTCCCAGAAAGAAGTATCCCATCAGGGCCACCAAAACATAGCCAATGGCCGAGGCGGGTGAAACGTAGCTGAAATCCGCCCAGGAAAGCACGAGCATATAGCTCACCAGGAACAGCATCAACAGGGCGATAGCCAACCAGATGGTGCCGCTCTCGAAGGCCCGTGCAAAAAAAGCCGCTGCGGTCCCCGGGGCCCAGCTACGGAGCTCGCCCAGCCGCTTCATCCCCCGGCTGAGCAGTACGTCACCGGATGACCCGAAGGTGACCATAAACGCCAGCAGGATGAAGGTCTTGGCTCGCGGGCTTCTCAATTCAGGCATGAGCTCTCATAGCCCAACCGCTCAGGAGTTCGATGGAGGCTCGGAAGCCAGGTCGATCGCCGGCACGCTGATGGAGGTTGCCTTCACGGGTCCCTGGCGGGCAAATTTAAGCCGCTCACTCCGCAACCGGAGAAACTCCACGCCTTCCTGGTACAGGCGCTTACGCTCGTCTTTGTCCCAGAGCGCCTTGCGTACGATTCGCCACACCACTCGCGGCCTGAAGTAATACTCATCGTAGAAGCGGTTGACGGCGTCCATCATCTGCGCCGTCGACAGGCCCGGATATTGAATGTGAGGCAGTTGGTGGCCGTTGGTGTCAGACATGGGAAGATTCACCAACTGGCCAGCCTGCAACAACTGGTTGTACATTTCCGTCCCCGGATAGCCGTGCGCAAGGGAAACCTGGATGGTTTCCGAGTCCAATTCCCTCGCAAAATCGATGGTGCGCTCGATGGTTTCGGGTGTCTCACCCGGAAGCCCGATGATGAAGTCGGCGTGGATTGCTATGCCGAGCTGCTTGCAGTTCTTCGCGAACCTGCGGCCCATTTCCGCGGTTGCGCCTTTCTTGATGTTCTTCAGTATCTGATCGTCGCCGGATTCAAAACCCACGATAAAGAGCCGGGCGCCGCCGTCAGCCATGGCTTTGAGGGTTTCATAGTCGCTGTGGACGCGGGCCGTGCAGGACCAGCGGAAACCCAGCGGTTTGAATTTCTTTGACAGTTCGATGACGCGGTCCTTACGGATATTGAAAGTGTCATCATCGAAGAAGAATTCCTTCGCCTGCGGGAACAGCTTGAGAGCCTGCCCGATTTCCGTAACCACGTTGTCGACGGAGCGTGTCCGCCAGGCATGACCCGAAAGTGTCTGCGGCCACAGGCAGAAGGTGCAAAGGGCGGGACACCCGCGCGAAGAATAGAACGAGACGAAGGGATGAAGCAGAAAAGGAACGTTGTAATTCTCAATGCTCAGGTCGCGCTTGTAGACCTCCGTGGCAAACGGCAGGCGGTCCAAATCCTCCGTCTGCAGTTCCTTTCGCGGCGGATTGTGGACGATTTTCCCGTCCTTGCGATAACTGGCGCCGAGAATCTCGCTGAGCGGCTTACCCTGCGCAAACTCCACCACGGCATAATCAAATTCGCCGCGCACAATAAAATCGATGTCGTCGCTGGCCATCAAGCTTTCATCGGGCTTCACCTGCACGGGAGGTCCCACAAAGGCTACTCGGAGGCCGGGCTTTGCCTCCTTCATCCGGCGGACAAGCTCAACGTCGTTCTCAAAACCGACAGCGGACGTGAAAAGGACCACAAACTCATAGTCCTTGGCGATTTCGACGGTCTGCTGAGGAGTAATTTTGTGCGGAGGGGCATCCAGCAGGCGGCTGCCGGGCAGCATTCCCGCGGGATAGGTGAGCCACACGGGGTACCAGTAAGACTCAATCTCGCGCGTGGCGGGCCACCTCGAACTTGCGCCGCCATCAAACTTCTCGAAACTCGGAGGATTCAGCAACAGCGTCTTCAAAACAGACACCATACAGACTCCCTTCTATAACGTCCTGATGCCACGAGGCTGTATATCTTCCGCCATCCGTTGAATTGCATTGTACCCGAAAGCTATAACTTCTTTGGAATTTACTTGCTGCAAAACCGACCCGCATCCGCAACGTCCCGTTTACGATTCTAACGCTATGTACCAAAACTGGCCACCCCACTCTGTGGCCTTTGGTCTTCAGACAGTCGGCTGCCCGGCTAATTTGCATCCAGGCGCTTGAGAGCATCCAGTGCCCCCTGGTTGTCGGGGCTCAGCCCGAGGGCCACACGGTATTGCTCGATCGCTTGCGCCTTCTTCCCCCATATTTCGTAAATCCGGCCCAGCCAGTCATGCGCCGCCGCATGCGGCGGGAAATCGTCCCGGCGCGGGGTCCCGGCAAGGTACGCCTTCAGGTTCTGCTCAGCCCCTGCGAGGTCCCGGCGTTTCATCACGTCAGCCACTGCGCTGTAGTAATTCAGGCGCGGGTCATTCGGCACAATCAAAGAGACCGCCTGTACGGCGGCATCCAGTTGGACCGGCTTCTGATCAGACTCATAAAAATCCGCAATCTGAAAGTAGGCTTCTGGCTGTGACGGCCGTGCCTCCAAAACCCTGCGATACTCCGTGGCGGCAAGGTCCGATCTGCCCAGATCGCGCCAATAAATGGCGCGCGCCAGATGGCCTTCGGTAGCGTCACGGGACGCGATGGCTTGCACCTGGGCCTCGGCCTTATCCCTGCTCCCGCCCAGTATCCACGGGGCCTGGAGATAGAACTCCATTAAATCGCGGCGCGCGGCAAGATTGTCCGGATCAAGCTGGATGGCTTTCTGATATTCCAGTTTGGCCTTTCGGGCGAGCCAGAAGCTGCGGTCCGTATCGGCCTTCATTCCGTAAGAACGCGCCAGCCAGAAGTGCGATTCTGAACAGTCGGGCGACAATTGGGCCGCGCGTTCGGCAAATGCAACTGCCTTGTCGTAACTGCCAAGGTCCATGAAGGATCGCGCCAGCCATAACGTGGCTTGGGCGTCCGCGGGGTTCTTGGCCACCTGTCGCTGGAGTATTGACGCGGACTCAGCGTACTTCCCGGCGTCCAGGTCATTGGCAATTGCCGGCCGAGCAGGACACGGACTGGGCGAGGGGTTACCAGACGCCCATCCGCGAGCGCCCTGAGCGCAAAAACAAAGTAACGCTGCGAGTACTGGTAGTTTCAAAAATTTCATAGTTCAAAAACGTTGGTAGCCAGGGGTTAGGAAATTACTTGAGGCAGGCCTCCGTTGTGGGAACAATCCATAATCAGGGCATTGTATCAAAAGCCACCGCAAGTGTACAGAGAGCAGTGACAGAAATAGTAAACCCTCCGTGGATATGATGCATCGTTTCGCCGGATGGGTACATCAATAAATCCAGAGGGTCAGGTATGCGCAGCGACCAAACCCTCGCGGTCCGGAAAGGATTGGATCCTGCGCTTATCTTGACGGTGCGGAAAGACCATGAGAGGATTATCTTTAGAGGGTATGTAACAGGAAAGGATGATGGTAAACCAATGAACGTGGCTCCTCACGTCGAGAACTCGTCTCGCGCTGAACCAGGAACTTTGATGCTGTTGCGACCCAGAGGCTTTTGCGCGGGCGTCATTCGCGCCATTGATGTTGTCCGCATGGTTCTCGACAAGCTGGGACCTCCGGTTTATGTGCGGCGGGAGATTGTTCATAACCGTTATGTTGTAGACGAGTTGGCCGGCCAGGGCGCCGTATTTGTCGAAAACCTTGAAGAGGTGCCGACAGGGGCAGCAGTTATTTTCAGTGCTCATGGAGTCTCGCCGGCAGTTCGCGAGGAAGCACGCGCCCGGCAGCTTCGCATCATTGACGCCACCTGCCCACTGGTCACTAAGGTCCATCTGGAGGTGATCCGGTACGCCCGCGAAAAATATACCATTGTCCTTATCGGCCACCGGGACCACGACGAGATGATCGGTACGCTCGGGGAAGCCCCCGAAGTAATCCGGTTGATTTCCTCAGTCGAGGACGTGGAGACCCTGGATCCACCTGATCCCAACCGGATCGTCTATCTGACGCAGACCACCTTAAGCCTTGACGACACAGCGGAAATCGTGGACCGGCTCAAACAGCGATTCCCCGCCATTATCGGGCCGCCGGGACAGGACATCTGCTACGCCACTCAGAACCGGCAGATGGCCGTCAAGGCCATCGCCCCCAAGGCTGATGGAATCCTGGTGGTGGGAGCCCAAAACAGTTCCAATTCAAACCGGCTGGTGGAAGTTGCGCGGCGCGGAGGGACGGTCGCATACCTGATCGGCAACGCTGACGATATCCTCCCTGAATGGGTCAACGGCCACCGCCGTATTGGTGTCACCGCAGGTGCGTCGACGCCGGAAGTGCTGGTCCGGCAAGTTGTCGATCGCCTGAAGGAATGGGGCTTTACGCGAGTAGAGGAAGTCGAGTGGATTGAAGAAGACGTTCGCTTTGCCCTGCCTGCGGAATTGAAGGTCTAAAGGCACTTAGTGAGTACGGGGTGTTCATGACACAGGAAGCGAGAGTAGAGCTCGAATCGTTCAAAGACGGCGGTGCGGTCGGAGCATTGGATGCTGGCCTCGATCAACGCGTCGAACGGGCGATTGCCCGGGCGTCCGAGCATCTGCTTTCCTTGCAATCACCAGAGGGCTACTGGGTCGGCGAACTACACGCCGATTCCACTCTGGAATCTGACTACATATTTTTTCTTTACGTGGCCGGGCAATTTGTTCCCGGGCGGATAGCGAAGCTGTCGAACTCCATACGCCGCAGGCAGCTGCCGGACGGAGGGTGGAATATCTACCTGGGCGGCCCCTCCGAGCTCAACGCCACCGTCAAAGCTTACTTCGCACTGAAGCTGGCCGGCCATTCCCCGGATGAGCCCGCCATGGCGGCTGCCCGCCTGAGAATCCACGACCTCGGGGGGCTTGAACAGACCAATTCTTACACGCGGTTTTACCTGGCGCTGGGGGGCGCTTTGGAATGGAAGCACGTGCCGGCAATCCCTCCCGAGTTAATGCTTTCTCCGTCCTGGTTTTTCTTTAACGTTTACTCCCTGTCGTCGTGGACGCGCGCGATCGTGGTGCCGCTCACGATCCTCTACGCTCTGCGTCCGCACTGGCCCCTGCCCAAGCATGCGCGAGTTGATGAACTTTTCCGCGAGGCGTCTGGTCACATTCCGGCCTTTGACTGGGACCGGAAAATCATCACCTGGCGGAACCTGTTTCTTGCCATCGACCGCTTGTTCAAGTTGCACGAGTCCCTCCCCTGGAGGCCCTTGCGTAAGATGGCTCTTGCGCGGGCACAGAGATGGATGCTGGAACATCTGGAGAGGAGCGAGGGATTGGGGGCTATTTACCCGGCCATGCTCAACTCGCTCTTTGCCTTGCTAGCCATGGGACATCCTGCTGATGACCCTCTGACGGCACGGGAGCTCGCGCATTTGCGCGGGTTCGAGGTTGAGAAGGGGGACACGATTTCCCTGCAACCTTGCCGGTCACCTGTCTGGGATACCGCGATTGCAATGTACTCGCTTGAGGAGGCGGGTCTGCCTTCAGACCATCCGGCCCTGGTGAATGCCGCGCGATGGCTGCTGGATCGCCAGATTGTCGGTCCCGGCGACTGGCAGGTGAAGAATCAGGACGCCCCGCCGGGAGGTTGGGCGTTTGAATTTCTGAATGACTTTTATCCCGATGTTGACGACGCCTCCTTTGTGATGATGGCGCTGCAGCGGGTCGCCTATCCGGACAAGGTCCGGCTTGAGCATGCACTCCGGCGCGGGTTCCACTGGCTGGTCAGCATGCAGAACCGCGATGGAGGCTGGGGCGCCTTCGACCGTGATAATGACTGTGCAGTCCTTACCCGTGTACCGTTTGCTGATCACAATGCCATGATCGACCCTTCAACGGCGGACGTCACCGCGCGGGTGCTGGAGTGCGTTGCGCGCCTCGGGTGGCCGGCTACGCACCCTGCGGTGCAGCGCGCTCTCGGCTATCTGCGAAGACAGCAGGGGGCGGAAGGAGCGTGGTACGGCCGGTGGGGTGTGAACTACGTCTACGGAACCAGCGGCGTTCTGCGGATGCTGGAAGCTTTCGGCCTGGGCCGGACTCCGGAAGCTCTAAGGGGGGCTGACTGGCTCTGTTCCGTTCAGAACAGGGGGGGCGGTTTTGGAGAATCATGCGCTTCCTACGACGACCCTTCCCTCAAAGGAAGGGGGCCGTGCACACCGTCACAAACGGCATGGGGACTGATCGGATTGCTGGCCACCCGCGGCGTCAATGATCCGGCCGTCACTAACGCGGTGCAATATCTGTTGGACGAACAGACCGAAGAGGGTTTCTGGAAAGAAAACGAATTTACCGGGACCGGCTTCCCGCGGGTCTTCTATCTGTGTTACACCTTATATCGTAATACCTTCCCACTTTATGCGCTGGCGCATTACCAAAACCTCCGTCTGAACAGAACGCAGGCGGAGTCCGTTCGCCTTTCGCCAGCCGAATTCGAGCCGCACAATGGAAACGGAAAGAAAAACGGGAGGAATTGATGAGATTTCCGCTCAGTTTGACGGCAAATCTGAGTACCTATATTGCTGGAAAGAGGCTTCATCGCGTTGATAAATTTCCTTTGGTCATGATGCTGGAACCGTTGCACGCCTGTAACCTGACATGCACAGGCTGTGGACGCATTCGAGAATATAAAGATACCATCCGCGACAAGCTGACCGTCGAGCAATGCCTCAATGCAGTGGATGAGTGCGGCGCGCCTGTCGTTTCCATTTGCGGCGGCGAGCCAATGATCTATCCTGACTTGCCGCGCCTGGTAAGTGAAATCCTGGACCGCAAGAAGAACATCTACCTTTGCACGAATGGGATGTTCATTCGAAAACGTCTGCAGGATTACAAGCCCACCTCACGCATGTTTTTCAACATCCACCTGGACGGCATGGAGGCCACCCACGACCTCTGCGTAGAACGCAACGGGGTTTTCCGCGAGGCGGTCGAGGCCATCAAGTTCGCCAAAGACCGCGGTTTCCAGGTGTGTACCAACACCACCATTTACAAGCAGACAGACCTGAACGAGATCGCGGAACTGTTTGAATTCCTGCGAGGCCTCGGCGTGGACGGGCACATGCTTTCACCGGCTTACTCCTATCTTGCCGTCCAGACCAAAGAAATCTTCATGTCTCGCCAGGAAATTCATCAGAAGTTCCGCCTGGCCAGCCGTCTGCTGGAAAAATACTGCGTCATGACTTCGCCGATCTATTTGGAATATCTGCGCGGCGAGCGCGAACTGGAGTGTACGGCATGGGGCAATCCTACTTATAATCCGCGCGGCTGGAAGGGTCCGTGCTACCTGATCACGGACGGGCACTACGCCACCTTCAAAGAGTTCATGCAATCCACTCCCTGGGAAAAGTACGGGCCGGGGAAGGATCCTCGATGCGAACACTGTATGGTCCACGTGGGCTTTGAACCTTCCGCGGTGCTGGGAGCCAACCGCAATTTCCCCGATACCTGGAAACTCCTCAGGTGGCAGCTTACGAAACCGAAGAGCGGGCGCAACGGCAACGGCGCCCAGTACGCAAATGGACTCGTAGGATGATTTCTCTTGTAACCGGGGCAAGCGGCTTTGTGGGTAGCCACGTAGCTCGAACGCTGGCCGAACGTGGCGAAAAGGTCCGGGTCCTCGTGCGCCCGCAAAGCAGCCTTTTGGCGCTCGAAGGAGTGCCGGTAGAAAAGGTATACGGCGATCTGCGAGATCTCAGCTCGCTGGGTCCCGCCATTAAAGGCGCCGATCGGGTCTTTCACGTTGCGGCCGATTACCGCCTGGGTGCTTCCCGCCCTCAGGAGATTTACGATTCCAACGTAACCGGTACACGGAATTTACTGGAAGCAGCACGCAGAGTGGGAGTTCAGCGAATCGTGGTCACCAGCAGCGTTGCAACCATTGCAGTAGACCGCGGTGTCACCCTGCCCAACGAAGCAACCGAGGCGGGAATCGAGGAAATGATTGGCCACTATAAACGCTCAAAGTTCCTCGCCGAGAAAGAAGCGCTGAGGGCGGCGCGCGAAGGACTGCCCCTGGTGGTTGTCAATCCCACCACTCCGGTAGGCCCGGGTGACTGGAAACCGACGCCGACTGGCCAGGTCATCGTGGATTTCCTGAACGGCAAGATTCCGGCATACGTCGAGACCGGCCTCAACTGGGTGCCTGTTGAAGACGTTGCATTCGGGCACTGGATAGCTGCGGAGCGCGGACGCGTCGGCGAGCGGTACGTCCTCGGCGGTCGCAACATGATGCTGAAAGAAGTTCTAGATGCTCTGGCGCGAATCAGCGGACGTACCGGCCCTCGTCTTCGTCTGCCGCATTCCGTCGCTATGGCTGCCGGATATGCCGACCAGGTCTGTTCGCGCGTGTTGAACCGCCAGCCACGAATCCCGTTGGAGGGAGTTCGAATGGCGCGGCACAAAATGTTCGTGGATTGCTCCAAAGCTGCCGCTGAACTCGGCTTCAGAGCTGGCCCGGTGGAGGCTGCACTCGAGAGGGCCGTCGCCTGGTACATACAGAATGGCTACGCCAACCATAGCAACCTCGCAAGAGGCTTCGGACGTGCGGCATTAGCAAGCCGGGAACGCGAATGAGAATTCTGGTGACATTTGCGTTGGAGTGGGAATTCAAACCATGGCTTCGCCTGCGGAAATTTCAGGCGTCTCCCGGCGACGGCATGGTCTTCATCGCACGGGCAGCAGGAAAGGATGTCAGGGTGCTCCTCACCGGAATCGGAGCGGCGAACGCGGCGCGGGCAATCAGAAAGTTCACCGATTGCCGTCCCGACATCTGTATCGCCTCGGGGCTGGCGGGCGGACTGAAACCTCAGCATCGGTCGGGAGAAATTCTGGCTGCAAGGGCAGTCCAGAAAGCCAGCGCCGGAGTTTCGTATGAAAGCGATCAGGGTCTTTTCAGCGCTGCCGTTGAGTGCGGAGCAAAACCCGTGGACCGTTTTTTTTCCAGCGGCCATGTGGTGCGAACGGCGCAGGAGAAATTTCGCCTCGGGGCTGCAGCCGACGCAGTGGATATGGAAGCCTTTGCAGTGATGCAAGAAATGGGCCGCCTGGATGTTCCCTGCGTTGCAGTGCGAGTGGTAGCCGATTCCGCTGAGATGGAAGTCCCTTGTGATTTTGACCGCGCTCTTGACGACTCGGGGCGCATTCGCATTGTCCAGGTCTTAAGCCAGGTTGCTGGCGACCCGCGACGCCTGTGGCCACTGGCGCAGCTCGGTGTGCGAAGTGCGCGCGCTGCCACAGCCCTTGCCCGGTACCTTGAGAGGTACACAACTTTTTTAACCGGACATCAGGAGAAAATGGACCTGGGCGTCCCAGCCATCAGCCAATGACAACCATCAGAACAGAAGCCGGGACGCCGACGGAACTCCAGCAGCCGAGCAAACGGATGTGGGCTGGGGTCTACCGCGGCCAGGGCCGCGTGGTCGCTGAGGAGGTGCCGCTGCCTGCAATTTCCGAGGGCGAAGTGCTGGTGCGAGTCCGCGCCTGCGGCATCTGCGGAACTGACATTAAGAAGATCAAGCACGGGTTCCTCCCTCCGCCACAGATATTCGGGCACGAAATCGCCGGAACAGTTGAAACGGTTGGTGCCGGCGTACGAGAGTGGCGGACGGGTGACAGGGTGTTGACATTTCATCACATTCCCTGCGGCGCTTGTTTCTACTGCGATCAGAAACTCTACTCCCAGTGCCCCACCTACAAGAAGGTGGGAGTCACCAGCGGCTTCCGCCCCAGCGGAGGAGGCTTCGCGGAATACGTGCGTGTAATGGATTGGATCGCCGAACGGGGAATGGTCCGGATTCCGCCACATGTTTCCTTTGAGGAAGCCTCATTTGTCGAACCTGTCAATACATGCCTGAAGGCCATCTACAAAGCCCGTGTCGAGGAGCGGGACAAGGTCCTAGTGTTGGGCCAGGGCCCTATCGGCATGCTGCTGATGATGTTGGCGCGGATCTGCGCCGGCAGCAGAGTGGTGACGGCCGATCCGGTGCCGGCACGCCGCCGGAAAAGCATCGAACTCGGGGCTGAGGAGTCCTTTGATCCTGTGGGCGTGGATCTGGTTGAAGCCATCCGCACTCGCACTTCGGGCCGTGGCGCAGACGTCGTGCTGGTTGCTGCGCCCCAGCGTGAACTCTTGGAGCAGGCCCTGACACTGACCCGCCCCGGAGGTCGTGTCCTCCTTTTTGCCTATAACGATCCGTTGCTGCGCGTCGAATTTCCTGCCGCGGCGGTGGGAATTGACGAAAAAGAAATCCTCGGCAGTTATAGCGCTTCATATGATCTGCAGCAAGAATCTGCCCGTCTGATTTTTGAACGTGTACTTCCGGTGCAGAAGTTGATTTCTCACCGGTTTCCCCTTTTTGAAATTGAACAAGCTTTAAATCTGGCAGCTCATCCTACTGAGGAGTCTCTGAAAATCATAGTGGTGCCTTAATGGAAACTCATCTCAGCGGCGATATGAACGCCGCGGTGTTATATGGTCGCGAAGACCTGAAAATTGAACGAATTCCGATACCGACCTTCACTCCGGATGAAGTCCTGGTACGGGTGAAGGTGGCCCTGACCTGCGGAACGGACTTGAAAGTCTGGCGGCAAGGTTATCACGCCAAGATGATTGTACCTCCGGCTGTTTTTGGACACGAACTCTCAGGAATTGTCGAAGCAGTTGGAAGCGATGTCGCTAACGGGCTGAAGCCTGGATCCTGGGTGGTGCCTGCCAATTCTGCCCCCTGTAATAGCTGCATATTTTGCCGCAAAGGCCAGTCGAACCTTTGCAATTCGCTCCTGTTTAACAACGGCGCCTACGCTGAGTACATCCGGATTCCGGGGCGCATCGTTCGGGAAAATACACTGGAGATTCCCCCACACGTGCCCTTCCGGGACGCCGCCCTGGTTGAACCGCTTGCGTGCATTCTGCGGGGCATCGAAGAAACAGGGATTCAAGCCGGCGACACCACGGTGGTGGTGGGATGCGGGCCCATCGGGCTGAAGTTCATCCGAGTGCTGTCAGTTCGCGGCGCACGGGTGATTGCCCTCGGCAAAAGGAGGAGCCAGGTCCGTACTGCGGAACGGCTTGGCGCCTATGCCGGGTTTGACATCTCACAGATGGAAGACCCGGTTTCCGCAGTCCGCCAGCTCACTGAAGGAGGTCACGGCGCTGATTCGGTAATTGAAGCAGTCGGAATCCCACAGACCTGGCAGTGGGCCGTCCAGATGGTGCGTCGCGGCGGCACCGTTAATCTATTCGGAGGGTGTCCGCGCGGCAGCCAGGTGCAGTTTGATCCCTCGCTCCTTCACTATTCAGAAATCACGCTGCGCTCGACCTTCCATCACACTCCGCAATTTGTCCGTAAGGCCCTCGATGCGGTGGCGAAAGGAGAAATCCGTGCCTCAGATTTTGTGACAGGGGAAATCCCGCTTGACGAATTGCCGCATTTCTTCCAGAAAATGAAGCACCGCAACGGAGAATTAAAAATGGCGGTGATCCCATGAACTTCCCACAACGGGGCAGGTTCCCGCCGTTACCCGCCAAAACCGCCGAAAATCGCCTGCCCATGATTGATCCGTCCGCCTGATTCATCAGATCCTGCAATGTATCCACTCCCTGAAATTCTCTTTTTTGTAACCCTCTGAAATCACAGGCGATACCACATTCTGTCGGGCTGTGAAGTTGCAACTGACTGCACATCGCTATTTCCAACTTCCCGAGAGCTCATCTGGAGCTTGCCGAAAACGCATTCAGGATATATCCTAGGACGTAAGTTCTGGAAGGCCAACACTACGGGGGGCAGCCGGGAGGGGGTCCCGCGCCAGGGACTGAAGGGCCGGGCAGCTAAATGCTGGTTTGGGCTGGATCCTTCGCGTGCCAGAGTGAACACTGATAACCGGAAAGGATGAACATGACCCCACTCCACAGCAGACTTCAGCACCCCGAACCAATGCGGCTGCCCAACTTTTTGCGATCCGTGTCGATGCCGCTTTGGCACGCAATCGAATTATCACTGCTCTTGGTTCTGGCAAGTAGCTGTCTCTACGCACAGGCTGCGGCGGAATACGGCGGTGCAACTTCAGGTATTGCCGGCAGCATCAGCAGGAGCAACATGATGAACAAGGTGGCAGTTCCTGACCTGACCGCGAACGGCGGCGACAAATCGTCGGTCATCATGAGCCAACCAATCCGGACCGACGGCGCAAACCCGAAGTATATATTCGACTCCATGAAGCAGGGCTCGGTGGCGGAAAACCGAAAAGTGCTGGAGAAACAGGCCGGCAAGAACGCGGCCAAGCTCATGCTCCGTTCGACACCAACCCATGCCGACGTGAAGATTGATGGCAAACCAGTGGGCAAAACACCGATTCTGCTGGTCCTGCCTCCTGGTCAATATGACGTGGCGATGAACGGACCACGGATGGACCATGCAGAGCAGGAGATTGATCTCCTGCCGAACGAGACAAGAGAGTTCCTGCTGCCTCTCAAACAGCTTTATCCGACTACCGTGAAGATTGGGCTGCACTAAAGCAGGGAGTTGAGCATGGGCGGTCCAGTATTTGACAGGCAGGTGTTCGTTAAAAAGGTTGAGCCGAAACCTCCTCTGTCGAGATCTCCGCTGCCAGGAGGCTTGGTGCTATTGCTCGTTGCCGCACTGTCGGCTTTTGCCACCTACCGGTACGTGAAGGCTGGCGGCAAAGGCCCTTCAGACGCCGCCGACAAAGCCCGAATCGCGGAGCTCCAGACCAGACTGAAGTCGATGCAGGACCGCGTGAACGAACTTGAAAGGCGAAGGCACGCGGCGCCCGGCAGACGAACGCCCGGCACGACCACCGCCAAAGCGGCCCCCGGCCAGAGCAGTCTGCTGGCTGCATCTTTGGCGCGGCCTGGTGCTCGCCTTCGCGGCGAAACGCCTGCCAGCGATCCAAGTCATTCCACAAGCAGTCGATCGATATCGACAAAGCTTGCTGCCACGGCGCCCGCTTCGGTGAAGGCGCCAGAGCTTGCAACCAAAGCACCGGCTACCAACGGCCAGACGGTCCCCACTAAAGAGCTGAATGCGATACAGGGAAACCTCGCAGCCAGCCATGATGAATGGCGTGCAGCAACCGACCGCCTGGGCAACGTCGTGGGCGAACTCGATACGCAGCGCTCAGCCATCCAGCAGACGCAGAATGGCGTTAACTACCTTCTGGAAAGGGTGCAAGCGTCCGATGTCTCCTTCACGCTCTCAAAGGGAGCGGGTCTCCATCGTATCGGCCCAATCCCAATGGAGCTGGAATCCACCAGCGTCAGAGAGCAGCACTACACCGTTCGCATGATGGTGGATGACAAGTCCGTTGTGTTGAAAGACCGCGCCCTCAATGAAATCGTGCAGTTCTACACTTCACGGAGCAAGTACCCTCTTCGGCTGATTGTTTCACAGATTGGAAGAGGAGAAGTTTCAGGAACACTCGCCGTTCCAACAGAATTAAGCGACCACATGAATAATAATCAGCTTCAGGGACGATGAGCAGAATGGCTGGCGCCGGATGACAGCCATCTCGACTCCTTCCAGCTTGTGTGCCCGCACGTTTCCCGCCGTCGTTCCAGTTGATACCTCGTCGATAGATTGCTTTCGCCCGATCTGTTCAACCTCATTACCCCTCTCCCCTGCACTCTTCCCGGCTCAAACTGCCCCGCGCACATTCGGGCTTTCTCCTTTGACTTCCAGACGTGAAATAGCCATAATCGCCGCCTTGAACTGATTCAGCATCCGTCGTAATGCCAGTTGCAGTGCGCGGCAAGACTCAAGCTTCAGGAGATTCCCGTCATGAGCGCGAGCCGTACTCGAGCATTGATTTTTGTTGCACTCTTTCTGAGCACGTTCCCTTCCATGAGTTCCAGTTCCGGCGAGTCAAACCCTGCCATCCTCCATCAGCACTGGACAGCCCAATGGATTGCGTGTCCCGGCAGCCCGCATCGCGAGTTTGGGGTCTATTATTTCCGAAAAGAGTTCTCGCTTTCGAGCAAGCCGGAGCATTTTGTCATTCACGTGAGCGCCGACAACCATTACCAGCTTTTTGTAAACAGTACGCGAGTCTCCACAGGCCCGGCGCGAGGCGACCTGTTCCATTGGCGGTACGAAACGCTCGACATCGCCAGCCACCTCCAGACCGGACATAACACTATCGCCGCCATCGTCTGGAACTTTGCCGAACTCGCCCCCATGGCTCAGATGAGCCATGAGACGGGATTGATCGTGCAGGGCGACACCGCTCAGGAAGCAGAGGTCAATACAAACGCAAGCTGGAAGGTTCTGGAGAGTCAGGCTGTCCGGATGATCCCTATCGACCGCAAGACAATTCCCTTCTATATGGTGGTGGGTCCGGGGATTCGCGTTGACGCATCCCGCGTTCCCTGGGGATGGCAGGATGTGGGATTTGACGATTCGAGCTGGAAACCGGCGGAAATGCTCGTCGAAGGAGGGCCACGCGGAATTCAGGACAGCCACTCGCCGTGGATGCTGGTGCCGCGCACCATCCCCATGATGGAACAGAGACTTCAGCGTCTGGCCAGCGTGAGGAGGTCGCAGGGCGTCGAGGTCCCGGACGCCTTTCTGCAAGGAGGTTCGCCGGTGACGGTCCCGGCCAACACAACCACCACGGTGCTTTTCGACCAGAGCTTTGAAACAACCGCCTATCCGGAACTCGTGGTCAGTGGCGGAAAGGGCTCGGTGATCACGCTGACCTATGCGGAGGCGTTGTGGAAAGGCCGCGACAAGGGAAACCGGAACGACATCCAGGGCAAGAAGATGCTGGGGATGCAGGACCAGTTTCTTCCCGATGGCGGCCAGCAGCGAATGTTCCGGACACTCTGGTGGCGCACTTACCGTTACCTGCAGCTCGCGATAAGGACCGGCGACGAACCGCTCACGCTCGATGACCTTCGCGGGATTTTCACCGCCTACCCCTTCACCGTCGAGGCCAGCTTTGACAGCGGAGACCCAACCCTCCAGAAGATGTGGGAGGTCGGCTGGCGCACTGCGCGGCTTTGCGCCCACACAACCTATATGGACTGCCCGTACTATGAACGATTGCAGTACGGCGGTGACACGCGAATCCAGATATTGATATCGCTCTACATGACGGGTGACGACCGTCTGGCGAAGAATGCCATCGAACTGCTGAACGAGTCGCGCATTCCTGAAGGCATCACGCAAAGCCGCTACCCATCGCGTCTGCCGCAGTTCATTCCGCCGTTTTCTCTCTTCTGGATCGGCATGATGCATGACCTTTGGTGGTATCACGGCGATACGGCATTTCTCCAGCAGTACCTTCCCGGCATGAGGGACGTCCTCGGCTGGTTTGAACGCCGGATGGGTCCGTCCGGCCTGCTGGGACGGCTCGAATGGTGGAACTTTGTTGACTGGACTCCGCAGTTCAAAGATGGCGTGCCTCCGGAAGAAGCGGACGGGCAATCTTCAATCCTGACGCTGCAATTTGTCGCGGCCCTCCAAGACGCCGCCGACCTGGAATCGAGTATCGGCAACAAGAACTTCGCGGAACAGGACCGCGCTATGGCGGCAAAAATTGCACGCGCCGTTTACGACAAGTGCTGGGATCCGGCACGCCGCCTGCTGGCGGACACTCCCGCGCGCCAGAGCTTCAGCCAGCATGCCAGCATCCTGGGCGTCCTTGCCAACGCCATCCCCGAGCAGCAACAGAAAGGCGTCATGCAGAAGGTTTTGACGGATTCTACACTCGCCCAGTGCTCATACTACTTTCGGTTCTATCTGTTCCGCGCCCTTAAGAAAGTTGGGCTGGGCAATGATTATCTCAACCTGCTTGGGCCCTGGCGGCAGATGCTCGATCTTGGCCTGACCACCTGGGCAGAGGAACCCGAACCCGTGCGGTCCGACTGCCACGCCTGGAGCGCCCATCCGAACTTCGACTTCCTCAACACGGTGGCAGGAATAGGACCCGCCGCGCCGGGCTTCAACAAGGTTTTGATCCAGCCGCACCTGGGGACGCTCGATCATCTTTCGGCCACGGTCCCCGTCCCTCAAGGCAGCATCGTGGTGAAATACGACCGGCACGATGACCTCCTGGCCGCTGATATCACGCTGCCTCAGGGCACTACAGGCTGGCTTGCGTGGGGAGGACAAAAGCTGGAACTGCACGCGGGCGAACAGCACGTGCAGGTTTCAAGGTAGCCGCCGCAATCACCTCGGATGACGGAGGACCCTTCCCTGCAAGGTCGCGGCTTCAAACGGTCCGTCCGCGTTGTTCCAGATTTCCATTGCTTGGAAACTGCAAGGAGCGAGCGCCCTATTCCGCGGCCCGGACCGAAGCAGCCCTGGGACCCTTGGGGCCGTCCTCGATCTCAAACTCCACCGTATCACCTTCCTTCAACGTATCGAAGTTAAGTCCCTGAAGGCTGCTGCGGTGAAAAAAAACCTCACGCCCTTCAGCCGACCGGATGAATCCAAATCCGCGGTCGCGAACCACGCGCTTGATTGTTCCTTGCATAGACACCTCGCATGTCGACAGAAGGGTGGCTACCACAGAGACAGGCACAGAGTTGTTTCTTCAGTGGGAAATGCCGGTCGGAGAAAGGTTCCCTTTGTCGCATTGGCTTGAATGTATCAGCGTGCCTGTACGTTTGTCAAACACCCGGACTATCTGGTGGTGGCGCAGTTTGCTCCCCATTTTGTGGCACGGGCCATCCTGACTGTGCTTTTTTGTCCGAAGCCCGAGCGAGACGCCCGTGCCACAAATCGAGCCAAGTTACCACCGATCATCTGGTCTCAAACCGCACAGGACACCGCCGTTTGAGCGATACCGACTGACCCCCAAACATTGATCGACTTTTCCTGAAATTAACCCCGAGGGTCCGGTCCTCACCCCGTTGGACAACTGGCGGCTACTGGTCTGCCGGAGTCCTCAGAATCCAGCGATTGTCCCGCAGAAACGCGCCCACCAGCAGAACATCCGAACTTCCGCACACGATTTCGCGGCAGAACGTCACGGGCGAAAGGATTTCGGGGTCTCTGGTGGCCGCCTCATGCAGCACCCGCCGCGCCTCCCCGTGCCGCTTGCTCTGCCAAAGCACGAACGCCTCGAGCGCCTGCATGGAGGTCGAGTGTGGATCAGCGGCCAGCGCCTGCGCGCACTCCGCCAGTGATGCATCGTTTTGCCGCTCCCGCCAGTACGCCAATGCCAGCACCCGGTGGCCTTCCGCCGCCCCGGGATCGCGTGTCGCAAGCGCCTGGGCCTGCGCTATGGCCCCCTGCACGTCTCCCTGGCGAAGACGCATTAAGGCAAGTTGCTCGCCGGCCGGAAGGAAATCCGGCCGCGCCGCGACGATCTTCGTAAACAGCTCTTTGGCGCCGGCCGCATCTCCTGACCGCATCTGGAGCTTGCCAAGTTCAAATTCGCTCTGCCAGTCGTCCGGATCAAGCGATACCGCCTTCTTCAACAAACCCATGGCCTGCCCGAGCTGCCGGGCCGTAACATAAATCCTGGCGAGGGCAGCGTAGGCGGCGCCAAGTTCAGGGGTGACATGGATGGCCTGGTTGAAATACTTTTCCGCCTGGGCTGGGTCACTCTGCGAGAGAGAAAGCTGGCCCAGCCCGAGATAAGCGGCGCCGCTGGATGCGTTTTCTTCAATGGCCTTCCTGAACTCGGTCTCAGATCGCAATTCATCGCCCGTCGCGGAATAGGCGCGCGCAAGCGCCACGTGCGCTTGCGAGCGTTCCGCAGCGGTGGAGGCAATCGCGACTGATCCCAATGCATCGGCCTCGGCTTCTTTTTTCTTCCCAGCCTCAAGCTCGATTTCCGCAAGTTCCAGGCGCATGTTGAAGTCGTGCGGCGCAAGCGCGGAGGCCCTCTGAATCTGGCTTAACGCCATCGACCGGAAATCACCCGCGGTTAGGCCGGTGGCTGCGACCGTCTCTGAAGGTCCGCTGTAGATTGCCCAGGCAAGCTGGCCAAGCTCAAAGTGCGCCCGGCCGTTGTCGGGTTCAAGCCTTGCCACCGTGCTCAGTTCCTGCCACGCCCGCGCAAGCGCTCCTTCGCGCCACAAGGCGAGGCCTAGCCCCCGATGCGCGGCCGGCAAATCAGGAGAGGTCTCGAGAGCTTTCTGGTAGTCGGCTTCCGCGCCCGCAAAGTCATTGCGATCGAGCAATCCGTTGCCCTCGTTTACGAGTGCGATGGCCTCCTGCGATGGCGCCCCCTTGGCGGCGGGTTGCGGCGCTCGCACGCTGCTTTCCGGTTTCTGTCCGGCGCCTAAAATCGTGCCGGAAACTGCCACGCCAGCGAGCAGCAGGGCTGCGCAGCAGCAGCCTGAAAAAACCAGCCCGTGCGGACGCCGCGCAGCTCTCAGACCGCCGCTAATCCCGTACGCGAATTTGCTCTGGATCATGAATAATGATTTCAGCCCGGCCATTGTAAGTTGTGATCTCGCCTGCAATCTTAACCCTTTTGCCTTCGAGCGAACCCAGGTTTCCAAAGCGGGAACGGTCCGACGCAAAGATGACGCTGCCAAAACCGCAATTTCGGTAGTCCTGACAAAAATCCAGAAAGGTGCTGCCGGAACGCGCGGTGAAAACACGCAGCACTCGTCCTTCCACGCAGGTGTTCTCTCCTGTATGAAGGCCGGCCTGCGAAATTCCAACGCATCCTCCTTGCGTGCCCTCCGCACTGCCGGCGCGGTTGTCGAGTTTCGCGGCGTGGCGCACGCCAAGGCGGTAAGCCGCCACCGAGATGAGAACGACGGCCACGATGCCGGACACCGTCAGGATTGCAGTCTTCTTTCGGATCATGGCAACTGACCGAGTCGTTGCAGATCAGAGAACTTGTGGGCCGTGCAAGCGGCCAAATCCATAGCCGGTACCAATTCTGCACTCGAGTATAACAAAAGCCATGCGCGACGGGCTGACACGGCAAGAAGCAACTTATGTAACGGCGGCTTCAGGCAGCAACGTGGCGACCCCGCCCCGGCGGGACCGCCGCCATTGACGTCAGAAATATTGAGCAGTGCCGCTACCAGCGGGAGCGATGAAAGACGCCATGTGGATCGTGTCCGAAGTGATAAATTTTCGCCACCTCAATTTCCAGGCGACCCAACCAGGACAATTCCCCGGCCGCCAGCGCCACGAAAGTCCCCAGGGCTGGGCCAACCCAGTAGATCCACCATCCGCTCCAGGCCCCTGCCACAAGCGACGGCCCGATGCTGCGGGCCGGGTTGGTGCTGGTGCCAGAAAGCGGGGCTTCAACATAAACCATCACCGCGTAGAGGAAAGGAAACAACAGCGGTGTGTAACAACGGATTTGCGGGTGCCCGAGAAACAGGAACAAACCGGCGATCAGTCCCAACGTGGTGACGACTTCCCCCGCCGTGGCCTGGAAAAGCGTAAACCCGCTTCCCGGAAACGTCCCGCCGAACTCGACGCTGGCCCCTATGCGTCCCCAGGCCAGCAGCGGCAGAGCGCCCGCAATTCCTCCGGCAACCTGCGAAATCACGTATCCGAGTGCATGCGGCCCGCTCATTTTTCGCTTCATCCAGAAAGCCAGGGTCACAACCGGATTGATGTGCGCGCCACTGACTTTTCCCAAAGGCGAGACAGCGATGGCGGCGCCCGTCACTCCAAACATGAAACCTGTCAGCAATCTTCGAAGACCTGGATCAGGCAAAAGCGCAGCCACCGGACTTCCCTTCCCGAAATCGAGGATCACGATGGAAACGCCCACCGCGACGAGCAATGCGGTGCCGATAAATTCAGCTACGAAGAGCCCCCACAAATGTTTTATCGGGGGCGTCGCGCGATCGGAGGCTTTGGTCATTGGTTAATTTCGCCGTTTGGAGCGCGGCGCAGGGCCGGATGGCTAGCCTTACGGGTAGGATGTGTTTCAATTGTTCTCTGGCTTGCCTTTTCCCTGTTCTTTATTTTGAATAACATGGCCCGCTTTGTTTTCCGGTTTGTTTTCGGTTTGCTTTTTTCCACAGGAACCTGTTTTCAATAAGTTCTCCGCTTTGTTTTCCGGTTTGTTCAGGTTTGTTTTTTTGCCATTCCTGTGTGTTTTCAGCAACTTCTCCGCTTTGTTTTTGAAAAAACGTGTTTTTTTGTCCCATATTTTGACGCCACAGGAGCCTGGGCTGTCCACAGCCGGCTTAGCAGAAGTCTTGCCAGACCGCGCGCTCTCCATCCTTACCGTCGAGGCTACCATACTAGCTTACAAAAGTCAAGCAAAATCGGCGGGAGAGGCTAAAAGTCAGGAGCGGCGGGTCGGGCATACGTTCCGCAGTTTGGAATGTATGCGGCGGGTCAGTGCTGTAGAATTTCCCGATGATCGCTTCAGTGGCTGAAGCCGGCTGGATGGAGGCGCAACGAACGTCGGAGCTTTAGAGTCTGTGTGGCAACTGGCTTGGCGGCGACGTAATTTACCGATTACAGGAGGTGTTGAGGATGTTTTGGAGCTTTTCCGATTCCGGCCGAGGCATGGGGCCTTCGTAGGGTCTCAGCCGGTGGCCTGCGTGGCT
>DASTAW010000001.1 GCA_035712365.1 Terriglobia bacterium | reverse complement strand
GCGGAAGCAGAACGGACCATGCTCTCTAAGGTCATTCGCTCTTCGGAACTTAGCACAATCGTGGGCGCTCGACGCGACATCATCGAGCACTTTAAGTCAAGAAATGATATAAGTCAATCTATTTATATCACGCAACACTAGTCCGTCGTTGCGGCTATTACGGCTTGTGAGCCTTCCGCCCTGCCGGGCCCGGAGGGTGGAAAGAGTTTTAGCCCGAGCCGCTACTGGCTGGGACGCCATGTTCCGCCCGCGGTGCCGTAGGGACTGGCCACCACTACGATGTAGCCGTCAGGGTCTCGCATCCAGCATTCCCAGTGATTGGGACCGCCCTCGCCATCAGGAGGGTTTCGATGCTTGGGCACTATAATTTCCACGCCCATTTCGGCGGCACGTTCCATGACAGCGTCAAAGTCGTCCACCTCGAACCATAGGAGTACGCCGTTTCCATAGGGCTTGTCGTTGCGATCGCCGATGGGGCCGTGATGGTGTTCGACTTCGAACCTGTGCAACTGAAGGACAAGCCGGTTATTGCAGACCAACTGCTCGTATTCGGTCCCGCCATGACCACTCTGGCAGCCCAGCAGGCGCTGGTACCATCTGCTGCTTGCTTCAACATCGGTAACGGCGATTAGAGGTTGAGGGCGCATGTTGGTAAGCCTAACACAACCAGACCCACACCATAGCGTCGAGCGAGTGGCGCTGACCGCCCGGGATGCGGTCCGCGGTTATTAGTTGTGAATGAATGGGTTGGGCGGTGTGGTGGGCTGCACGTCGCATCCACATCACCCGATGTAGATCACTTTAACGGGACAGCGTGCTCTTTGACGTAGGCAGCAACCCGCGGGTCCATGTCAGCGCTGGCCGCGCCGGGCGGAATGTAGTGGAACACCTCAGCGTACTCAACGCCGTACTTACTGCCCAGCTCGCGGTTTTCCCTCAAGACAAATTCCTTGATGTAGTTGCGATCGGCGGTGCCATCGTCATTGCCCAGCAGGGGCAGGCGCAGATTTCGCTTGGCCAGGCTTGCCCGCAGGCGTGATCCCAGATGCCCGCCCGGACCTTTTGCCCGATTGGCTCGGTTCGCGTCTACTTTCTTATCGACCTGCGCGCTGATATCCACCACGCGCGTGATCTCCGGCCGCCGCGCGAAATAGTATTTGTCCTGCACCTCTTTCGGCTGGAGACCTGCAGCGAATTGCTCGGGGTAATCGTGCGCACGGCCTGCCATCCAGCACGCCGCTTCCACGCCCCTGGCCACCATGTAATGGTCAGGATTCTCTTCATCGTGGCCCCAGGGGTCCCAGCCGATCACCGTGTCGGCCCTCACCAGCCGGATAATCAGAATCAGCCGGCAGATCAATTCGTTCAGCGAAATATTGGCCATCCGATGATTGCCGTAGTTCAGGTCGAAGAGCTGCTTGCAGCCGAGTGCCCGCGCCACCTCCGCAGTGTCGCGCTCATTGCCAAGCACGTTTTCCCCGATCGTTCCCGCGGTGCCGAGCCCCGGCGAATCGCCCATGTCATCGTTGGTGGCGCGTACCAGGTAGCCCGTATAGCCCTCTTCGATGAGCTTGGCCACCGTGCCCGCGGCCATCAGCGGAACATCATCCGAGTGCGCCTGGACGGCGAGAAGGACTTTCCCCTTGTGCGGCTGGCCCGAAGCGGAGCGCTCAAGATATGGTTCCTGCGACGCCTGCGGAGGCGATAGCTGCGCAGCTCCTGCCAAGGGCGTCATTGCGCTTCCAGTGATCAGGTTGCCGAAGAATTTGCGTCGTAGCATGGGGCCAATTATACTCCCGTCGAGGCAGCCCATTACAAGCGTCAAACTGAATCGAGAAGTTGAGAATATCGTTCGACAGGGAAGCCGTTGCCGCGCGCGCCGGGACTCTGCTGACTCGGCGCCTGGGAGAGCCTGAGCGTGGAGTCAAAAGCCGAAAGCGCGCCTGAATTGTTCCGCAGCCTCGGGATGCTGGACGCCACGGCGATTATCATCGGCATCGTGATCGGGTCCGGCATTTTTGTGCTTCCCAACCTGATTGCCCGAAACCTTCCGTCGAGCAATGCCATCGTTTTGACTTGGATCGGCGCAGGCGTGCTCTCGCTTTTCGGTGCCCTTGCTTACGCCGAACTGGGGGCGATGATACCCGCCACGGGCGGGCAGTATGTTTACCTGCGTGAAGCTTACGGTCCGCTGTGCGCATTCGTGTGCGGCTGGACCTTTATGCTGGCGGTTTTGTCGGGCGGGAGCGCATGGCTGGCGGTGACGTTTTCCATCTATGCGGGTTATTTTGTGCCGCTCACGCCGGCCGCAAGCAAAGTGGTTTCGATTGGACTCATTGCGGCGCTGTCGGCGGTAAATTACCTGGGCGTAAAAGAAGGCGCCTGGGTGCAGCGAGTTTTCACCGCTTTGAAAATTGCCGCATTGCTGGTCCTTATCGGTGCGGGGTTCCTGTTGTCCCATCCTGCTGCCGCTCTCAGGACGCCCGATCACGTTCCATTGACCATCGGGCACTTCAACATCGCGCTGGCAGCCTGCCTGATGGTGTACAACGGCTGGAGCTACGTCAGCTTTGTGGCGGGTGAGGTGCGAAATCCCCAGCGAAACCTGCTGCGCGCCCTGGTGATTGGGATGGCGGCGGTCATCGTCCTTTACCTGTTCGCAAATCTGGCTTACCTGAGGGTGATGACGATACCGGAAATCGCCTCGACCGAGCGCGTGGGAGCAGACCTGGCAACGCGAACAATGGGGTCCATCGGCGGAACATTTGTATCCGTTACGGTTCTGCTTTCGATTATCGGCGCGGTGAACGGCTGCGTTTTGACGGCGGCGCGCCTACCGTTTGCCCAGGCACGCGACCGGCTGTTTTTCGCGCGGTTCGGGAAAATCCATCCGCGGTTTCAGACGCCCGGCTCCGCCATCGTGTGGGGAGGAATCTGGACGGCAGCCCTCATCCTTACTGGTTCCTACGATACGCTATACTCATACTCAATCGTGGCGGCGTGGATATTCTATACGTTGAGTGTGGCCGCCGTTTTTGTGTTAAGACGAAAACAGCCGCATCGACAGAGGCCCTACAGGATGTGGGGGTATCCGTACACGATGTGGCTCTTCGTGGGCGTGTCGGTCTGGTTTGTGGTGGATGCGTTTTTGGCGCAGCCATGGCCCTCATTCATGGCCTTCGTGATTATCGTCTCAGGCGTGCTGGCGTACTGGATTTGGCGAAAGGTCGTGCCGATCCAAGAGATGCTGTCAACCGCACCGTCGGCGCAGGAGTAGTGGCGCCACAACCCCCCAGCTTAATGCCCGCGCGCGAGGAGGCTCTTCCAGCGCGCCCACGCCTCGTCGCGAGCTTTCTGGTTGGCCGCGTTCGCGTCCGGCGCTTCGCCCCCGCGCATAAAGCCATGCCCGGCCCCCTCGTAGGTGACGGGTTCGTAGGCTTTACCGGCGGTCTTCATGTTTTCACGCGCGGTCGGAATGGTGGCTCCGATGCGTTCGTCATTGCCGGCATAGAATCCATACACCGGAGCGTTGATTCGAGCCATGGCGTCGGCGGGCGGCGGCGGTCCGTAGAAAACGAAGGCGGCAGAGAGGTTGGGACGGTTGGTGGCAAAGCGGAAACTTTGCCCGCCGCCCCAGCAGAACCCGGCCACGTAGAGCTTGCCGTTCGCCGAAGGGATCTTTAGCGCGTAATCGGCGACGGCATTCAGGTCAGCCGTGATCTGATCAGGATTCAGGTGGCTGACCGCCTTAACGGCTTCGCCCTGGGGAAACGCGGAACTTCCGCCGCCGTTCGGCCCCATACCGGACAGCAGGTCGGGAGCAACGGCGATGTAACCGGCTTCGGCGACCTGATCGGCGAGGTCCTGCACCCAATCCGTCATTCCGAAGATTTCGTGAATAATCAGAACCACAGGCCGCTTGTCGCTGGCCTCAGGGTAGACAACGAAGGTGTCCACGCTGCGACTGTCGTGCTTCACGGTCACCCACTCGCGGTGCCGGGGAGATTTATCCACTTTCGCCCGCGCCCAATCCTGCGCTGAAAGGATAGATGCGCAAACGAGCACGAGGACCACATTGAGAATTGGAATTCTGGCTTTCATACTTCCTCCCTTCATGCCGAAGTGGCCGGCGATGGCTGCTTTTGAAACTTCCCTGGGATTGGAGGTCATCATACGCAATGAGAGGGATGGCTGACAAGAGGTGGGTGCTGACCGGACCTGGCGCCGGCTGCCGTCGAGGCCCGCCGGCCGCATTCTCTTAATTCCCTGCACACATGGCATAATGCGCCATGGCTGTATTTGCCAGCGAGTGGGCAATGCCCAATTCAGGGGCTGGACCCTTTGCCGGGCAGCGGTCGGAAAAGTCCGCCTGAAACGGCGCCCTGCCGATATGACATCGACGACGAACGAGAGGGCTCGGTGAGCGGCAAAGCCTGGATGATATTCCTGAGCTTGCAGGTGACTGGCATAGCATTCTCGTGGGCCGCCAGTTACAGTTCGAGTCCCAGCCCGCTCGTCTCCGGAATTGGCGTTGGCCTCCTGGTTGCCGGAAATCTGTTGCTGCTCCCCGGCGGGCTGCTTGCCGCCTTTGCTGTCCAGAGATTGGTTCTCCACGTCGTCCCTGCCACCATAAGCCAACTATCACTCGGCGGTGTTTTCGTTGCGGTGGCGATTAACCTGGCGATCTGGCTTCTCTGCGCAAAGCTTTACAGGTCGGCATGAGTACTTGAGGCATGCCCTCGGGGAGGCATTTTGAAACCTCGGATTTGAGCTTGCCCGTAGGGGCGACATTACTCGTCAGCGTTGAAGGACGTGATCTCTTTTAATCCATTGTAGATCCGTCCGGCATCAGGCATTTCCGGCAGACGTGCACAGTGCGCGTGGCCGCCCTCCCGCAGCCGCCGCGCACCGGCACATGTCCACCTTCTGGTTGGACTCATCAGGCACTTCGCCTGCCAAATCGTCGATCGCCGGGCGATTGCCGTGTTTTAATAAGCGGCCCACCGATGTGTGCTGATTATGCCCTTGATTCAGCAGCTTAGGAGCACGACCTTCTTGGGCGGTTGTTCTCAAAACGTGCATCCGCCGTCAGTCCTTGACCCTCGACCGTGCAACTTGTTTCCGGTTCTACAATCCGGCCAAAAGATCACTGGACCTGCATAAACTTCTCCCAAGATTGCCAGCCGGCACCCGAACCACCATCTCCGAGCAGCGTAGACGGGTATCTTTTCAGCAGGTTAGGGCCTGGTTCGGAAGTTCTCTATGTGTAAGGCCAGGCCACTTCGCGGACTGCCGGCCGTCGATGGGCACGCAAGTTCTTTCCGGCCGGAGGAGAGCGCCGATTCCATCTTTTTTCAGACTTCTCGCCTTCCGCGTCTATCTGCAGGGCGGGGCGGCCGTCCGCCTGCGCCTCAACGCGGACGAGTAAACCCACACTCCTTCCATAGTTTTTCCCAGGTCCAGATTCCGTAGTTGATGTTGGCGGGAAGCGGGAATCCTACCTGATGCGCCAACATGCACGCCTCTCCGCGATGGTGAGCGTCATGCACAACCATGTAGGTGAACATGGCGGCGCCCGGGTGCCATGGCCTTGCCCAACCGTCGCGACGGAATTGTTTGACGCGGCCCTCCGGGTGGCCCAGAACCTCCGCAAGCATCTCCCCGCATCGCAGGGCGCTTTCCGCAAGTGCAGTGCGAGCCTGGCGCGGAGTGCAGCGGGACCGGTCCATCTGAGCTGGTAATTTGAGATGCGGTGCGGAGAGCCTCAGCCATTTGCGGCGGACGTTGTGCACATGAGCGAATATCGCGGCGATGGTGCGGGTTTTGCGGCCGGGAGGCTTGGCCCGCCAGGCACGTGGGTCCAAATGCTCGACGATCAACTGGTTCATACGGTCGTTCACGGCGTAGGTTTCAAGCAGGACCTGGTGAAATTCAGCAGGCGAAGCATCAGCGCGAGTCATGGATCCACCTCTGGGCTCAAAGTTGGCCGGCAGGGCGCGGGCCGCCGCAGGACACAATCCCCTGGCGCACTGCTGCCAGAGTGGCACAACAGCCGATATTTCTCCAGTTGCCAGCGCACTGGGTCAGGCGCGATTCGACCGGGGAGAAGCGCCGTTAATTCAATGACTTTTCACCTTTGCCGATTTTGACAGTGTATTGGCCGTGTGCGATAATTCCGAGGATAGTGATAGAAGGGCGAAGTGCGGAAATGACGACAAGAAGAATGAGATATGGCGTAGCGGGCATCAGCCTGCTCCTGCTTGTGTCTGTACCTCTGGCGGGAGCGCAGGTGCAGAGTAAGGGCCAGGACTCCACGGCCCCGGCAACGGCAACGCAGGACCACGCTGCAGCTTATTACCATTACATGCTGGCGCAGCGATACAAGGACCTGGCCGGCATTTACAATCGCAGCGACTACGTTGACCGCGCCATCACCGAATATCAGAAGGCCATTGCTGCCGATCCTGGCTCGCTTTTCCTTCGGGTGCAGCTTGCCGAACTCTATTGGCGGGTCAGCCGCCTTGAGGACGCCGTTAACGAAGTTCAGGCCGTGCTCAAAGATAATCCGGACGATCTCCAGGCCCACCGCCTGCTCGCCCGCATCTATGTCAGTTCCATGGGCGATTCCAATTCGGGTTCGGCGACGCCAGGGATGCTGCAAAAGGCCATCGCCGAATTTGAAGCCGTGCACCGGCTCGACCCGGACGACGCCGACTCCGCCCTGATGCTGGGCAGGCTATACAAGGCTGACAATCAGCCCCAGAAAGCCGAAGCCCTGTTTGAGAAGATTCTTTCTGACAATCCCGAATCGCGCAATGTTCTGGTCAATCTGACGCAGCTCTACTTTGATCAGGGCGATTATGACAAGATCATTTCTCTGCTTGAGAACGTTCCTGACAGCCGTATGGACCCGGCGCTGCTCTATCTCCTGGGGAGTTCCTACGCTCAGACCCGTAATTTAACGAAAGCCGAGGAAGTATTCAAGAAAGCCTTGGACAGCGAACCTGACAGCGAAGACATTCGGCGCGCTTACGCGGAAGCGCTGATGGCCCAGGGGAAGATGGAGGAGGCGCGGGCGCAGCTTCAGGAAATGGTCAAGTCTGACCCGCAGTCTCCGACGTCGTACGTCCGGCTGGCCCAGCTCGACCGCCAAATGGGCAATTTTGACGATGCCCGGAAAGAGCTGGAACAGGCGCGAGGGCTGGCGCCCGACAATCCTGAAATTCCTTATCAGGAGGCCATCCTGGAAGACACCCTGGGCAATGAAGCCAAGGCGGTCAGTTTACTGCAGGACGTGCTGAAGAAGACCGAAAAAGCGGACGGAAAGTACAACCCGGCCGAAGCCAACAATCGCGCCATTTATCTACAGCTCCTGGGAACGGTGTACCAGCATCAGGAGGACTTCGACAAGGCCATCGAGACCTTCCAACGCATTGTGGCGTTGGGTGGGGACCAGTCGCCGCGCGGAGAATCTCTGATTGTCGGGACCCTCCACGATCTGATGCACCAGAACCGCAAGGCCCTTCAAGAAGCGGATGCAGCGCTGAAGAAATACCCGGACAACCGCGAACTGCGGATGCAGCGCGCTTCGCTGCTGGGACAGGAAGGGCATCGGGATGAAGCCGTGGCCCAGCTCCAAAGCATGCTGACGGGCAATGCCGATGATCGCGACATCTACTTGTCGATTGCGCAGATCTACTCGCAGGCCAAGCTCTATACCAAGGCCGAGGAGGTCGTCCAGAAGGCCCTGGCGCTCAGCCACAATCCCGATGACCAGGAATACGCCCGGTTCCTGCTGGGCTCCATTTACGAACGGCAAAAAAAGTTTGATCTGGCGGAAGATCAGTTCAGAAAGGTCCTTGATGTCGATCCGTTAAATGATGCCGCTGCAAACTACCTGGGCTACATGCTGGCGGACCGCGGCGTGCGCCTGGATGAGTCCGTGAAGTACATCAAGGACGCGCTCAAAATCGAGCCCAACAACGGCGCCTACCTCGACAGCCTGGGCTGGGCGTATCATAAGATGAACCGCAATGACATGGCGCAGGGCCCGCTGGAAAAAGCCGTCAAACTGATTCCTGATGACCCCACCATCCGCGAGCACCTGGGCTACGTCTATCTGGCGCTGGGCGAAAAGGCGAAGGCGCTCCAGGAATGGGAGCATGCCCTGAGATTCGAGCATAAGGGGGTGTCGGGTGACTTTGACCCCCAGCAGGCCGCCAAGCTCCGTAAGCAGGTCAACAACTTGAAGCGCCAGATCGGCCAGCCGGCCAGCCCAGTGGGACAGAATTAGCGTCGCAATTCAATTTGCTCCGTTTGCTTTCCCAGTTTTGCGGGGTGGGGCGCCGTCCTGTCGTATCTCTTGATCAAAACCGTCCAAGCCCGCGCTTTTGCCAAGGTTAACCTCGGACTCAAGGTCTTCGCCAAACGCCCGGACGGCTTCCACGAAATTCGCACCATCTATCAAACAGTAGCACTCGCTGACCGCGTGGAGGCCCTCATTTCCTCGCGCCAGAAAGGCATCCGGTTCGAGTGCGATTGTGCAGATGTCAGCTCGGGACGGGACAACCTGGTCTACCGGACCGCCGAGCTCTGGCAGCGCGCGCGCGGTTTTGAAGGCGGGATTCGACTCAAGCTCGAAAAGCAAATTCCAGTGGGTGCGGGATTGGGCGGTGGCAGCAGCGATGCGGCAGTTACGCTACTGGCTCTGGAACGCCTGACGGGCAACCGGCTTTGCCTTGCAGCCCGGCTGGAGCTGGCTGCGAAGCTCGGCTCAGACGTTCCGCTGTTCCTTCTGGGTGGCCGCGTGCTCGGCTGCGGGCGTGGCGAAGAGGTTTATCCGCTCACTGACCTTCCGGCGCGTCATTGCCTGATCGCCTTCCCCGGATTCTCTGTTTCGACCGCGGAAGCTTATCGAGGGCTGGATATGCGGTTGACGGAGGGAGAAGAAGATCGTAGAATTAGCTCTTTGGGCAAGCGGCCACCTTTTCCCCTGGAAGCCTGGGGGCCGGCCGAAAACGATTTTGAAGGGTTCGTTTTCGCGAGGTGGCCTGAGCTGGCAAGAGTAAAACGCCAGCTTATCCGGGCCGGGGCCGAAACAGCCTCCCTGACGGGTAGCGGTTCAGCGCTATACGCCGTCTATGAATCTGCCCAACAACTGAGGGAAGCGGCAACTCGGATACCCGCTGGATGGAAGGTGTTTCAGGTTCGGACACTTTCTCGCGCGGCCTATCTCAAGCGGCTTTACGTTTGACGGAATCGGCGTGAGAAGGACCTGTTCCATACCCGGGCGCGGGCGGTACCCTTAGCGCGCGGCGAAGCTTTAATGGACCGTCTCCCGCTTTCGGGTCAGGGTACTGGGAGGTCGTCCAGTGGTAGGACACATGCCTTTGGAGCATGGAACTCTGGTTCGAATCCAGGCCTCCCAGCCATAATTAAGGATCAGGAGAGAATGCTGACGGACGCGAATGGCTGATCGGATTCATCACGCGCTGAAAATCCTGACAGGAAATGCCCACCCGGCCCTGGCACGGGAAATCTGCCAGCACCTGGGGGTCCCGCTGGCGCGGATGAACGTCAGCCGCTTTCCCGACGGTGAAGTGCGGCTCCAGATCATGGAAAACGTTCGCGGGGCGGACGTTTTTATCGTGCAGCCGACCTGCCGGCCCGTGAATGAGAACCTGGTTGAGCTGCTGATCATTCTTGATGCTCTGCGGCGGGCTTCCGCTTACCGGATTACCGCGGTGATGCCGTATTACGGCTACGCCCGTCAGGACCGGAAAGACCGGCCGCGCGTGCCCATCTCAGCCAAGCTGGTGGCCGATCTCTTGACCTCAGCAGGAGCCAACCGGGTGCTGGCGCTCGATTTGCACGCGGGGCAGATTCAGGGTTATTTCGATATTCCGGTCGATCATCTGTATGCGACGCCGGTTACGGTGAATTATTTCCGAAAGCTGCGACTTAAGAACCTGGTGGTGGTGTCGCCCGACCCCGGCGGAGTGGAGCGGGCCAGGGCCTTTGCCAAACGGTTGAAGGTGCCTCTGGCCATCATCGACAAGCGCCGGGAAGATGCGGACGTGGTCGAGATGTTCAACGTGATCGGCGAAGTCGATGGCAAGAGTTGCCTGATCGTCGACGATATGATCGGGACCGGCGGTACGCTCGGCCAGGGAGCAAAGGCTTTGAAGGCCAAGGGCGCCAGCCGTGTTCTTGCCTGCTGCACCCATGGAGTTTTTGCCGGGAGCGCGATCGACAACATCATGGATTCGCCGCTCGAACAGGTTGTGGCTACGAACTCGATTCCCCTGCTCCCGGAAGCCCAGGCGTGCGAACGCATCAAGGTCCTGAGCGTGGCAAATCTGCTGGCGGAAGCCATCAAGTCGATCTATAAGGAAACGTCGGTGAGCAGGTTGTTTATCTAACTCCCGACCGGCTGGCTTGCGTCTGATTTTCGAGGTGTAAACAATCATGGCTGAAATATTAAACGTTGAGGCCCAGGCACGCGAAAGTTTCGGCAAGAATGCCGCCAGGCGGCTGCGGCATTCCGGCCGCGTTCCCGCGGTGGTCTACGGCGGCGGAGGACCTTCGGTTTCTCTCACCGTCGATCCGAAGGCGATCGTCCGCATTCTACATTCCGAGGCCGGGCACAACGCCATCTTCACTTTGCAAATCCCGGACAAAGCCCCGGCGCGAGTCATGCTGCGTGAGTGGCAGTGGGAGCCCATCAAGGGTGGCCTGATGCACGTCGATATGGTCCGGATCGCCCGCGATGAAAAATTGAAGGTGCGGGTGCCCATCCGGATAACCGGAGAGCCCCAGGGCGTCAAACTCCAGGGCGGCGTACTGGAGTTCATCCTGCGCGAAGTAGAGGTGGAGTGCCTTCCCGACGACATCCCGGAGCACATCACCGTGGATGTGTCTGACCTGGTGATCGGGCGCCAGCTTCGCGTTTCTGACCTGCCTGTGGCAGCCAGCGTGAAAGTGGTAGCGGAACCGGGCCGCGTTGTGGCCCATGTCGTGGCCCCGAAGGCGGAGGTTGAGCCGGCAGCGGAAACGGCTGAAGCTGCGCCAGTGCCTTCCGAACCCGAATTGATCCGCAAGCGCAAGCCGGAAGAAGAGGAAGGCGCCGAAGAAGCGAAGGAAGCGAAGGCAGAAGGCAAGAAAGAAAAGAAATAAGCGTGCGATCAGCGCCCGCTGGTATAGAAGGGAATGGAACAAGCGGGGTGAAACTGATTGTGGGTCTGGGTAACCCCGGGTGCGAATACCATTTGACGCCCCACAATCTGGGGTTCATGGCGGTTGACCGCCTGGCGGAAATTTGCCGGGCGGAATTCTCGCGCCGCGAAGCCCGCGCGAAAATTACTTCCGCCCGGTTTCAGGGCGAGCAGGTGGTTCTGGCAAAGCCTCAGACGTTCATGAACCTGAGTGGAGTTTCGGTTTCGGGCCTTTTGCGGAGCTTGGATGTGCCTCTGGAGGATTTAATCGTGCTGGTAGACGATGTCGATCTTCCGCTGGGCTCGCTGCGGATTCGCCCGAGGGGCAGCGCCGGTGGCCACAACGGTTTGAAGTCGGTAATCGGCGCGCTCGAGACAGACCTCTTTACGCGTATACGCATGGGGGTCGGGCCTGATAATCCGGCGGAGGACCTGGTCGCTTACGTCCTCTCTCCTTTCCGTGAAAGGGACCAGCAAGTTGTGGCGCAGATGGTCGATCGGGCCGTCGAGGCGGTCCGGGTGATCCTGAAGGAAGGCGTAGAAAAAGCAATGAACCTTTTCAATCGAAAGGTCCAGGCACAGGCAGAGGAGCAGTGAGAATTTATGGCGAAATACGAAATGATGTTTATTGCTCGGACCGACGTGCCCGAGCCGGAAATTGATAAACTGACCGCCCAGATGGACGCGGTGGTTTCGGGCGCGGGCGGAAAAACTGAAAAGATCGACAAGATGGGCCGGCGACGGCTTGCTTACCGCGTGAAGAAGCAACGTGAGGGTTTTTACATCCTCTTCATCTTTGAAGGGAACGGCGACACGGTGCGTGAATTCGAGCGGAGGCTGAAGGTCACCGACGCGGTGATCAAGTATCAGACTGTCCGGGTTGATGAGCGCGTGAAGCCGGAAGCGGAAAAGAAAGCTTCGTTAGAGCGCCCGGCAGCGCCGCCACCCGCCGCGCCTGAAGCACCGTCCGGAACGGAAACGGCATCTCAGAGTTAAGGGAGAGTAACACCTATGGCTTATGATCGATCAAAATCGGCAGAAGGCGGTCCCGGAAGGCGCCCGGCAGGTGGACCAGGCGGGCGGAGGCAATACTTCCGCCGGCGCAAGGTCTGCAAGTTCTGCGTGGAGAAGATCGGATTTATCGACTACAAGGACGTAAGGCTGATCGGGTCGTTTGTCGCGGATCGGGGCAAGATCCTTCCCCGGCGGCTGACGGGGACCTGCTCGCCGCATCAGCGCGCGCTGACCCGGGCCATCAAGCAGGCCCGCAATATTGCGCTGCTTCCTTTCGCGTCGGAGGTCTAGTTTCCTCCCGGCTGCTGGCAGGCGCGCGGGGGAAAAGCAAGGCGAAAATTGGTAATCGGAGAGGCAGGACATGGAAGTCATTCTTCTTGAAAATGTTGAAACGCTTGGATCGCGTGGGCAGATCGTCAAAGTGGCAAACGGCTACGGGCGGAATTATCTGCTGCCCAGAAAGATGGCGATCGCCGCGACGGCCCAGAACCGAAAGTGGGTTGAGCAGCAGCGGGTGCGCTTCCTGAAGCTGGAAGCCAGCGAGCGGGGAGAAGCCGAAGATCTCGGCAAGCTGATGGAAGGCGTCACAGTAGTGGCTACCCGCCGCTCCGGTGAAAAGGGACAGCTTTTCGGTTCTGTCACCGCCTTGGATATCGAGGAAGGTCTTGCAGCTCAGGGCTACTCGATCAGCCGCCGTAAGATTCATCTGGGCAGCCCTCTGAAGTCCCTCGGTGAGGTTGACGTTCCGGTCAGGCTGCACCGCGATGTTACGGTCACGGTGAAGGTGCGCGTCGAAAGCGATGGCGAACCTGAAGTCGCGCCGGAAAGCGTCGCCGCTGAAGCGGCCGCCGCGGCTGGGCCCCCAAGCGAGCTGGAAGCCGCCCCCGAGGCTAAGGCGCAAACTGAAAGCGAGAACGACGAGACCGCTCCGCAATCTTAGCCTTTTCTGATGATCTGGTAAGTCTCGGCTTGGGGATAAACATCTCTCGAAGCAGCGTCGCCAAAGAATCTGTTCCTCTTGAAATTCATCGCTGCTATAATCGCCTCCTACCGCACATCGGGGTTCGTTTTTCATGCCAAGCGCTACCGTCACCGAGAGGGCCTTTCCCCACAACCTTGAAGCGGAACGCGCGCTGCTGGGTTCCATCCTGCTGGACAATGGTGTGCTGAACCAGGTCCTGGAAACCATCGACCTGAACGATTTCTTTTCAGACGGGCATCGCACGATCTTCGAAAAGATGATGCTGCTTTCCGAGAAGAACCGGACCATTGATCTGGTGACGCTTTCTGAGGACCTTTCGCGCGAAGGGCTGCTGGAAAAAGTAGGCGGGGCGGGGTACCTGGCGGCGCTGACAGACGGGATTCCCATTGGCGTTTCCGCCAGCATTGAAGAGTATTCGCGCATTATCAAAGAGAAATCGCTGGTCCGGCGGCTTATCAACGCCTCGAACAACGTCATCACACGGTGCTTTGAGGGAGTTGATGATCCCGAAACTCTGATCGACCTGGCCCAGGGGCAGATTTTTGAGATAGCCGAGAAGAGGACACAGTCAGGCTTTCTCGATATTCGCCAGATTGTTAAGACCAGTTTTGGGGACCTCGAGAAGCTGCTCGACCGTGGCCATCGGATCACCGGGATTGAGACCGGGTTCATCGAGCTGGACAACATGACCTCCGGGTTCCAGCCGGGTGAGTTGATCGTTCTTGCCGCACGCCCTTCGCTGGGGAAGACTGCCCTGTGCCTGAATATCGCGGCGCATGCCTGCATCAACTGTGGGAAGAAAGTTGGGGTCTTTTCGCTCGAAATGAGTAAAGAGTCGCTTGCTCTCCGGCTTCTTTGCTCGGAGGCGCGTATTGACAGCCATAAGCTCCGGTCCGGTTTCACGACGCGGGACGACTGGCCCAAGATGTCCGAGGCGCTTCGCCGCCTGGCGGAAGCGCCCCTCTACATTGAAGACACGCCGGCCCTGAGCATCATGCAGATTCGCGCCAAGGCACGCAGGCTGAAGGCCGAAAAAGGCCTCGACCTGCTGATTATCGATTACCTTCAGCTTGCCACCGGGCATGGACGATACGAAAACCGCACGCAGGAAGTCAGCTACATTTCGCGCGGACTCAAGAGCATCGCAAAGGAACTGAATGTGCCCGTGCTGGCCCTTTCCCAGTTGAGCCGCGCTCCCGAGCAGCGTCCGGGGCAGAAGCCGATGCTCTCCGACCTGCGCGAGTCGGGCTCGATTGAACAGGACGCCGATGTCGTCATCTTCATCTTTCGCGAGCGCCGGTCAAGCGAAGACGGTGAGGATATCGCCGGAGAAGAAACCAAGCTCATCATCGGAAAACAACGCAACGGGCCTACCGGGGAGATTCCCATTGTGTTCATGAAGTCGTATGTCCGTTTTGAAAATATGGCAACCGGCCGCGAAGCCGAACCCTATTAGTTTTCTGTTCCAGGCCGCTCTCCTTTCGTCCTGGCCGGATGCATCTTGAAGAGGGAGTGAAAACAATGAAAAAGCCGTCGTGGTTACGATTTGTCGGCTTGGGAGCGCTGGCTTCGGCCGTTGCGCTTGGAGTGAGCATCGCCTTCGACCCCGGTCTTTCCAGAACGCCGGCGTTGCTGCCTATCGTGGCGGCCTGGGCCGTTGTTACTGCCGGGTTATTCATGTTTTGGGTGCTCGTCCGAGGGATGCTCTGGGTAGCTGATCGCAGCGCTCGGTCCCAGGCGGCGATCACCTGCGAAGTGCTGGCAGACCTGGTGAAACGGATGCAGTTGCTGACCTCGGATGCTCCGGAGGCGGCCGAAACAGGCGCCTGGGAGAACCCGCCAACCGGAATTGCCTGCGATTCGTGCGGCCGGCCCAAAGCCATGCTGCACTGCCGGAAGCACAGGGCAACTCTCTGCTTTCCATGCACCGGAAAGCATGACGCCGAAGACTGCGCGTACATCGCTGCTGATCGTCATGTTCAGGGTTTGCAGTTGCGGGCAGGGGCGCCGAAAATGATCGGTAAGTTGCTGGGAATATGATTTCACTCTTCATTCCACCGGGGTTGCCCCGGAAGAGTGGATGAAATGGTGCAATCCTCAGGAAGTGATGGGCCTTCGACCGGCACTACCGTCGCGGCTTTACAACATCGAGTGACACCAAATACCCAAAACCTGTTGCGGCCGACCTGGGCGGAAATCTCGCTTTCCGGGCTCCGCAAGAATTTCGAGTACGTGCGGCGTGTGGCAGGCTCGCGCCGCGTAATGGCCGTGGTGAAGGCAGATGCCTACGGACACGGCGCGGTGAGAATTGCCAAAACGCTGGCCGCAGCCGGGGCCGACTGGTTCGGCGTGGCCACGGTGGAGGAAGCGCTCGAACTCCGGGCCGCCGGCGTCGAACAGCCCATCTTGCTGCTGGGCGGGCTTTACATGAGCGACCCGGCCCATCTGATTGAGTACCGCTTGACCCCTACTCTCTCTTCCACGGCGCGTCTCGACACTTATTCCGAATGCGCCCGGCGCTTTGGCAAGCCCATCGAGTTCCACCTGAAAGTCGATACGGGAATGGGCCGCCTGGGAGTGCCTCCCGACCGCCTGACGGCTTTTGTGGAGCATTACCGCGAGCTTCCCGGCCTTGAGATGAAAGGCCTGTTTACGCACCTCGCTTCCGCCGAAGATCTGGTGGCGTCGCAGACGGAAGACCAGGCTGCGCGATTCGAAAAAGCGCTGCGCCAGGTGCGCGAGCTGGGCGTCAATCCTGAATGGTTGCACGTGGCTAACAGCGCGGCCCTGGTGGCGGGTTGGCGCTTTACGGAAAACCTGGTGCGGGTTGGCGCGCTGCTCTACGGCTATTGCCTGCCTCTCATGCTGCCGCCCGGCATGCAGGAACCGCAAGCGCCGCAGGTTGAACCGATCCTCACGTTAAAGTCGCGCGTCGTTTATCTGAAAGACGTCCCCAGCGGTACGCCGCTCGGTTATGGGGCGGCGTTTCACACTCGTCGCCGCTCGCGCATCGCCACGGTGCCTGTGGGCTATGCCGACGGGTTGACGCGCGCGCTATCTAATCGTGGACGGGCCATCGTGCGCGGCCGCGTCGCACGCATCGTGGGTAACATCAGCATGGACCTTACGCTGTTGGACGTCACCGACGTTCCGGGCGTGGACATCGGGGATGAGATTATCCTGCTTGGCCAGTCGGACCACTGCTCGATTACGGCGCTTGAAATCGCCGATCTGGTGGGCACGGTCCCCTACGAGATTCTCTGTTCGATTGGCAGGCGCGTCCCGCGCATCTATCTGGATTCTTAGCGTCGGCCTTGTTCGGGTTGCTTGATCGGCCTTCCTGGGTTTGCGTTCTCCCGGTCGCCGTTTCGATACCACTTCCCGACCACGTCCATTGCTGGCTTGCCCCAGGGCGTGAGGGATGCATCGGCCGGGCCGCCAAATCCGTTCGTCCCGACCTTCCACCAGTACATGCCTTCGAACCACGGCTTGTTGTAGAAGGCCTGGAAAATGGCGCGGTAGCAGCGGGCCTGGAGTTGAAGGTCAGCTTCACCGGATTTACCATCGGTCCAGGGGCGGCGATTTGCGCCGGGCGCGCTGGGAAATCCGACTTCGGTGAAGATGACGGGTTTATTGAACCGCTTCTCGACGGCTTCAACCCTTTCGAGCAGCACGCCGGTGGAAAGGTCATTGGGCAGAGCGTAATACTCCTGCAGCCCGATGTAGTCGAGCGCGTCCCAGAACTTGAGGCCCTCAAACTCCTCGCCGAAATTGGCGGCATAGGTCACCGGGCCGGGATAAATCCTCCGCACGTTCGCGATCAGCCTGCGCCACTCCGCCTCGTACGGTGACATGCGGACGAACTCGCCGCCCACGCAGAACAGGTCCGCGTGGATATCCGCCGCAACTTTTGCGTAGCGCTCGATGAACCGGCCGTAACTGTCGAACCACTTTTCCCGGTCAGCCTGGGAAGCAAAGTCGATGTCTCCGCCAAAGTGCCCGCCGCGGATCCAGATGCCGGGCTTGAGCATCACTTTCATTCCGATGGCATGGGCCAGGCGAGAAAGTTCGCTGAGACCTTCGTCGCTTTCCCAACTGTGCTGCCCGAAGCCGCGCACTTCCGGCGAACCGAGCTGCATGCCGCCGTAAGGAACCAGCGCCACGGCGTCCACACCGTCCGCGTGCAGCGTGCGGAGCATGTTTCGCGCGCCCTGGCTGGCATAAGGATTTGGAAATTCCGCGGAAAGGCTGACGCCTTTTTGGAAAAAGACTTTGGCGTACGGAGCGTCGACCGGAATTGGCGGGAGCGTTGACACCTCCGCCTGATCGGCCTGCTTCCGGTGCCGCTCCAAGGCACGGTCAACCCTTGGGCCGCCCCAGGTGATGCTGATGACCAACAGCAGGACGGCAAGGTCCGAGATCAGTGTCCGCACGCTCGTCAGCCTCGGATCAGCCATAGAGATCATTGGAGCCCGCAAACTTGCCAGAGCCGCCGCAATGGCCCAGCGCATAGCACCTCAAATGCGTCATCTGGATTTGGGCCGCCCTGGTAAAGGGTGGTTCGACGCCTTATCAGAAACGATTCTCATTCTAAACCGCGGCCCCGAACAGGCCGCTAGCTTTTCCCGCGCGTGGCGAACAATTCGGGGAAAGTCTGGCGATAGATCGACATTCCCAGCGCCGCGTTCATGCCCATCGCTTCAAGCGCCTGAATCTCGTCGTCAGTTGTGATGCCGCCCGCCGCCGTGATGGGCAGGCTGGTGGCGGCGCGCAGTCCACGGAAATATTCGAGATCGGTGCCCTGCAGCTTGCCTTCCGCATCGATGTAGGTACACAGAAACTCCGAGCAGTAAGGCTCGAGTTGCGGAAGGACGTCGGCGGGTGCCATCGGCAGCGTCTCCTTCCAGCCGTGAATGGCCACCCGGTTGCCCAAACAATCGACACCGATCATCAGCTTCTCGCGCGGGACGCGGCCGGAAAGCCCGCGAAGGAAATCCGGGTTGATGCCATTCGATGTGAACGCCGAACTGCCCACGATGATTTTGTACGCGCCGTCCTGCTCAACCTGCAGCGCACGCTCCAGGCTGCGGATTCCGCCGCCCACGCGGCAGGGTTTGCGGCGGCACAACTCGCGGACAATGTCGGCCTGCGCGTCGCGGCCCATAGCGCCGTCGAGATCAATCACCTGAATCTGCGGATACTCTTTGAACTTTTCCAGCACCGCAAAAGGGTCAGGCAGCTCAAGTGCTTTGCGTTTGCCCTGAACAAGCTGGACCACCTTGCGGTCCATCAAATCGATGCACGGAATAATCACAGGCGGACTGACACTCCTTCGGATCGAAGATATTCTTTGAGGCTGCGGATGGTGTGCGTGCCGAAATGGAAAATCGAAGCAGCCAGGGCTGCGTCCGCCGCTCCTGCGAGGAAAACGTCGACGAAATGCTCAAGATTTCCAGCGCCGCCCGAAGCGATCACGGGAATGGGCACGGCGCGGGCAATCGCGGCGGTCAGCTCACAATCGAATCCAGCCCGCGTGCCGTCGGCGTCCATCGAAGTCAGCAGGATTTCCCCCGCTCCCAACTGGTCCATGCGGCGCGCCCACTCGAGCGCGTCAATGCCCGTGTCTTTCGTGCCTCCGTAGGTCACCACGTTCCAGTGCGTGGCTTCCTTATCGCAACGGGGTTGCCGTCGCGCATCGATGGCGACGACAATCGCCTGCCGCCCGAACTGCGCTGCGAGTTGCCGCACGATTTCAGGGTTTTCAACGGCGGCTGTATTGATGGCTACTTTGTCGGCGCCCACCGAAAGCAGCCGGCGCGCATCTTCGAGGGTTCGGACGCCGCCGCCCACGGTGAGCGGAATGAAGAGCCTCCGCGCCACGCGGTTAACGGTGTCCATCAGGGTGGCGCGGCCTTCGCGCGACGCCGAGATGTCGAGCATCACCAGTTCATCGGCGCCCTCGGCGTTATACATCGCGGCGAGTTCGCCGGGGTCGCCGGCATCGCGCAGATTGACGAACTGGACTCCCTTGACAACCCGGCCGTCTTTGCAATCGAGGCACGGAATAATGCGCTTGGCAAACATGGAGTTCTTGCAATCCGAGAGACGAATGGGGTAACTCGAGGCAGGCCGCCCGTTCCTCTCAACGTCACGATTTCAGAAAATTCTCCAGTATCTTCAATCCCACATCGCCCGATTTTTCGGGATGGAACTGCACGGCATAGGCGGGGCCCACTCGGACCGCGGCCGCAAAGTCCTGGCCGTATTCCGTGACCGCCGTCGTCTCCGCCGTGACAGGCCCATAATACGAATGGCAGAAGTAAGCGAAGCTGCCACCGGGAACGCCTTTGAAAAGTCCGTCGGCGTGGCGAATCTCCAACTGGCTCCAGCCGAGGTGTGGGACCTTGAAGACTCCCTCAAACCTTTTTACGCGGCCTGGCAGCAACCCAAAACCTGGGCGGTCCGGAGCTTCTTCGCTCGATTCATAAAGCGCCTGGAGTCCCAGACAGATTCCGAGGAAGGGCTTCCCACTCGCAATCTGCTCCCGCAGCGGAGCGATCATCTTCTTCGATTCCAGGGCGTCCATCATAGCGCCGAAATGTCCCTGGCCGGGAAGAATGAGCCGGTCGGCGGACTGCAACCGTCCCACGTCCTCAACGGCTTCCGCCGGGAAACCGAGATATTGGACAGCCCGCAGCACGGAGCCGACGTTGCCTGCGCCGTAGTTGATCACGCCGATCATAGGAGCCCCTTGGTTGATGGAAGCTGGTCTTTCAGCCGGGCGTCGCGCGAGCACGCGTAGCGCAAGGCCCGCGCCAGCGCCTTGAACAGCGCTTCAATGCCGTGGTGGCTTGAACGGCCGTAAAAAATCTTGAGATGCACGTTGGCCCTGGCGCTCGTCGCAAAACCCTGGAAAAAATCCTCCAGTAGTTCGGACTGTAGATCGCCCACCAGGCGCGCGCGGATCGGCGCATTCAGCACCAGGTAAGGCCGGCCGCTCAGGTCAACCGAAGCGAGCGCCAGCGTCTCATCCATGGGCATCACAAAGTAGCCGGCGCGATTGATTCCTTTTTTAGCGCCCAGCGCCTTGAGCAGCGCCTCGCCTAATGCGATTCCTACATCTTCAACCGTGTGATGCTGGTCAACGTCAAGGTCCCCACGCGCTTTGAGCTCCAGATCAAAACCGCCGTGGCGCGCAAAAAGCTCCAGCATATGGTCGAGAAACCGGATGCCGGTGGAAACCGAGTAGCGCCCGCGGCCGTCCAGATCGAGCCGGATGCGGATGTCGGTTTCCGTAGTCTTGCGGTGGAGGGTGGCCGCGCGGGGCTTCATGAAGACCGCCTTTGTGAAGACTTACGCCGGGTCCCCGCTCCGTGGTCCATCTGCGGTTCCATCATCGAGCGAAACTCCGCAAGCCCCTGTATCAGCCGCCGCGTCTGTTCGGTTGAGCCGACGGTGAATCGCAGGTAGCCTTGCAGGCGCGGGTCATAGCTCCAGTCACGGATCAGGATGTCCCGGTCGCGCAGCTTGAGCGCGATTTCCGAAGCCTTTGCGCCCACGCGCGCCAGCACGAAATTGGAAAAGCTTGGCACATAAGGAATGCCAATCTTGTCGAGAAACCTGCAGAGCTGGCCGCGATTGTTACACACCTCCCGGGCATAGCGGGCCACGAATTTGTCGTGCTTGATGGCTTCCAGCGCGCAAGCCAGTGCCAGTGAATTCACCGCAAACGGGTTCTGCGCGCGCCGCATGGGTTCAGCGATTTCAGCATTGGTCAGGATGCAACCCAGGCGCAGCGCGGCCAGGCCAAAGGCCTTTGAAAACGTTCGTGTCACCACCAGATTGGGATATTTTCTGATCCAGAAAAGGACCGTCTGTCCGGAAAAATCGACGTAAGCTTCGTCCACCAAAACCAGCACGTCGGGAGCTTCCCGCAGAATCGCGCGCAGGTCGCGCTGTGAAACCACGGTACCGGTCGGATTGTTGGGATTGGCGATGGCCATCCAGCGCGTGCGCTTATTGACGGCAGCGAGCAGCATGCGCGCCGTAAGGCGGAATTGTTCGTCATACCGGACGCGCGTGGTGCGTCCCCCGGCGACCGTGTGGAAGAACTCATAGACGGGGAACGTTGGCGCAGGAACAATCAATTCATCGCCCGGGCCCACGAAAGTGTCGCAGACCATCTTGATGGCATCGTCGGTGCCGTTGGCCAGCAGCAGTTCATCCGCGGCGACGCCAAAATAGCCCGCAAGCGTTTCGCGCGCCGCTTCGTATTCCGGGTAGCGCGAGAGCCAGTCGCCGTTCAGCTTGCTGCGCAGCGCCCGGATCACCTGCGGCGCGCAGCCCACGGTATTTTCATTGAAATCCAGCCGGAGCTTTCCGCCGCGCCCCTCGCGTGGAGGGCGGTAAGCCTTCAGGCGCTCAACGGCCCTTCGGGGTCGAAGCATGGACCTTGAACCTCGTTTCGATGGAATACGCGTGCGCTTTCAAGCCCTCGGTGCGGGCCAGAGTGGTGATGGTTTTCCGAATGCGCCCGAGACCCTGCGGAGTGAGTTCCTGCACGGAAATGGTCTTGACGAAATCGGCGGCGCTCAACCCACCGCGCAGCCGCGCCGCACCGGCGGTGGGCAGAATGTGATTGGTGCCGGAAGCGTAATCGCCTGCCGCAACGGGGCTGGTTTCGCCGAGAAAGATCGATCCTGCCGAGCGCACACGATCGAGCATCCGCCTCGCGCCATCAAGCAAAGTGAGGTGCTCGGGAGCAAAGTCGTTTACGAGATCAATGGCTTCTTCCAGATTCTTCGTCACCACCACGGCCCCGTGCCCGCTCAGCGCTCTTGCGGCAACATCGGTTTCGGTGACCAAAACCTCATGCAGGATTCTTTCCGCCGCGCCCTGAACTTCGAGCGCCAGCCTGCGAGATGGCGTCAGGAAAATGGCCACGGCGTCGGGATCGTGCTCCGCCTGCGCCACCAGATCAGAAGCAATCCATTCGGCGTTGCCCTCGGACGCAACCACCATCAGTTCCGAAGGCCCGGCGATAAAATCGATTCCGCAATCACCGGACACCAGCTTTTTGGCAGCGGCGACGAAGCGGTTGCCGGGCCCCACGATTTTGTCCGCGCGCGGAACGCTCTCCGTGCCGTAGGCGAACGCGCCGATGGCCTGCGCCCCGCCCAGCCGGAAAATCTTCTCGATCCCAAGAATGTCGGCGGCGACCAGCACGGCGGGCGCCGGGCGCGGAGAAGTGACGAAGATTTCCTCGACGCCAGCAACCTGCGCTGGAATCACACTCATCAGCACGGTGGAGGGCAGCGGGAAACGGCCGCCGGGCACGTAACACGCCACGCGGTCAAGCGGCCTGACCATCTGCCTGATTTTTATGCCCGGTCCGTTGCTGATCTGCCAGGCACGCGGCAACTGCTCACGCGCCGATTTGCGAATGTTGCGCGCAGAAGACTGGACAACTTCCACGAAACCTTCGGGAACCTGGCGATAGGCTTTGTCGATCTCGCGCCGCTTGACCGTGAACCCTTCCCTGGCGAGGTCAATGTTGTCGAGTTGCAGAGTCCACCGTTTGAGCGCGCGATCGCCCTCGCGCCGAACGTCGTTCAGAATGCGCCGGGCGGCGGCCTCAGCCTTTTTGATCTGAGCCTCTCCGGAGCGGAGAATTCGCTTGACGTTCTCGGTGTCGCTGCTGCGGAAGATTGGAATCATCACGATGTCTCAGTTGCGGCGGTCCGCCAGTCAACGGCCGCGTTCGTGTCGAATGTTCAATTCACCTCAACGTCGCAAAGCTCCGGCAGTCCTCGCTCCAGGGCTCGGCGGCGGAAATGGCCTGCGGGACTTCTTCCGGTTCACCCACAACGCTCCACATGCGGGCGTGCCGGGAATCCATGAAGCGCTCTCCGATGCACTGCTCGAGCAGGCGGATGAGCGGCTGGTAGAATGACTGCGTATTCAGGATAACGATGGCCCCCAGGTAAAGGCCCAGCCGCTTCCAGGTGATTGCCTCCATCAGTTCTTCCAGCGTGCCGCATCCGCCGGGAAGTGCGATCGCCGCGTCTACGCCATCAATCATCCGCTTCTTGCGCTCGTGCATTCCGTTCACCACGATGGTTTCAGAAAGCTGCGGGTTCGCCCATTCGAGCTCCACCATGAATTCCGGAATCACGCCCACCAGGCGGCCGCCTTCGGCCATCACGCCGTCGGCCAGGCTCTTCATCGAGCCCGCAGCCCCGCCGCCATAAACCACCGTAAAATTGTTCCGCGCCAGCACGCGGCCCAGCCGCTCCGCAGCTTTCAGGTAGGCGGCATCGCATTGGCAGCTCGACCCGCAATAAACGCACACTCTCCGGTTTCCCATATGGCATCTCTCTTGTCCTGCCATCCCGGCCGGACGTGCAATCTAAAGGACGATCTTGTTCAACGGATATTCCACAATGCCCTGCGCGTTCGCGGCCTTGAGCCGTGGAATGATTTCCCGCGCCGTCTTTTCTTCAATCACGGTATTGACCGCCACCCAATCCGAATCACTGAGGTCTGAGATGGTGGGCCGCTTCAGCGCCGGCAGCACATCGAGCACGGCCTTCAGGTCTGCGCGCTTCACGTTCAGCATCAGGCCCACCTTGCCGGCCGCGTCGATGGCCCCCTTCAGCAGCATCACCAGGGTCTCAATTTTCTGCCGCTTCCAGGCGTCGTTCCAGGCGGCCTTGTTGACGATGAATTTGGTGTTCGATTCGAGCACAGTCTCGACAATGCGCAGGCCGTTGGCGCGCAGTGATGAGCCGGTCTCCGTGACCTCAACGATGGCGTCGGCAAGGACCGGGGGCTTCACTTCCGTGGCTCCCCAGGAAAATTCCACTTTGGCGTTGACACCGTTTTTCGTCAGGTAACGACGGGTCACATTCACCAGTTCGGTGGCCACGATTTTCCCTTCCAGGTCCCTGACGCCTTGGATCTCTGACTTCTCCGGCACCGCCAGCACCCATCGAACTTTACCAAAAGTGTTTTTGGCGTAAATCAGGTCAGCAACTTCCACCACGCCGTTGCCGGCTTCATTATTCTCCAGAATCCAGTCCCGGCCCGTCATGCCGGCGTCGAGCACGCCGTCTTCCACGTAGCGGGCCATCTCCTGGGCGCGGATCAGCATGCACTCCATTTCGCCGTCATCAATCACGGGAAAATAGGACCGCGAGTTGCAGGTGATCTCATAACCAGCGCGACGAAACAGTTGCAGGGAGGCTTCCTGAAGGCTGCCCTTGGGGATTCCCAGTTTCAAACTCATGCTTTCGTCTCCTGTTGCGAACTGCGGTAGACCTCGTTGGGATTGAATTCCTGCCGGGCGATGACTTCTTCGCCCTGGGGCGTCACCTTGCGGAAGAAACACGACCGATAACCCATGTGGCAGCAGCCGGGCCCCGCAAGCTCCGCGCGCACTAGCAGCGCGTCCTGGTCGCAATCCACGCGAACTTCGCGGACCTTCAGCTTGTGGCCGGAGGTTTCACCCTTGGTCCAGAGCTTCTGCCGGCTGCGGCTGTAGAAGGTGACGAACCCGGTATTCAATGTCGTCTGGTAAGCCTGGCTGTTCATATAGCCCAGCATCAGCACGTCGCCGGTCTTCCAGTCTTGGACGATGGCTGGGATAAGATTGTCCTGGAATTTCAAGTCCATGGTCTTGATGCTCCATTGCCCAAAAATAAAAAAACCCGCTAACTCTAATCGTCAGCGGGTCCTAACTTAATTCCGATCCTGGTTCCCGATTAGGCCAGCACCCACTGACACCACACCTTGTGGTTCGTATGGTGATGGTGATGTGCCGGCGCGTACCGCATAGAGAACTTACATTAATCTACGCCACATGTTTTGTCAACAGGCGTGTCGGCATGGCGGCGGAACACACGCCGCAGTTCGAAAAGCGGATTCTTCGGCCAGAAAGCGGCCTCAGAATGACGGCCCCCAAACGCCCCTGGCTGTCCCTGTTGCCGACTGCCCGATCATGATCGTGCAAATGGCGCAATCATCATCGTGATTCTGGCGGATGAGATTGTGCTGTGGCAGCCGGCAATCGGAACTCTGCAATTCCTCCTTACTCGTCACTAACCACTGACCACTAACCACTGCCTTATTCGTGTCTCAAGGCCACCATCGGGTCCACCTTCGTCGCGCGGCGCGCGGGGATGTAAGTCGCAAGCAATGAGACAGTCCCCACGAGGAAGGGCACGATGATCAAGACAAGCGGTCCATGGTCCGCGAAACCGTTAAACATTCCGGCAAAAAGGCGCGGCAGCGGAAGCGTGAGAACGATGCCGATGGCACATCCAATCCCGGTGAGCAGGTTGCCTTGCCGCAGGACGAGGCCGAGCACCTGTTTTTTCTGGGCGCCCAGCGCCATGCGAATTCCTATCTCACGGGTGCGCTGATTTACTGAGTAAGCAACCACACCGTAGATTCCTACAGCGGCAAGAACGAGCGCGAGACCGGCGAAGATTGCCATCAGGGCGACCATCATCTTGTCGCCGCCCATATTATCGGCCGCGAGGTCTTGCATGGTTTGAATTCTTCCCACTGGCTGGCCTTTATCCACCGACCACACCGCGCGGCGCAGCATGGGCGCAAGCGCCGAAGGCGCAAGGCGCGACCGGACGACAAGGGCCATGGTTGCTTGTGCCATCTGGAGATAGGACTCGTAGATCTGTGGGCGAGGGGTCAGCTGGCCGATATAGTCATTCACGTTTCCAACGATACCCACAATCTCGGCCTTTTTGTTCTGGCCTCGATCCACTTCAAATTGCCGGCCGATCGCATCGCTCTTGGGGAAAAAACGCCGCGCAAATTCCTGATTAACAACCGCTACGACAGGCGCGCGCGTGTCGTCAGAATCCGAAAATTCGCGTCCCTTTATTAAAGGAATTTGCATCGTGCGGAAATACCCCGGCCCCACCACGAAATAGTCCGCCGAAGGCCTTTTCGTTTCCGGCACAGGCGGTTCGCCCTGGATGCTGAAGGGCGTACTGGAGTTACAACCGGTCGGAACGCACGTGTCGGCGCCGGCCGATTCGACTCCGGCAATGCCCCGCACTTTTCCGGTAACTTGCTGGAAGAGGGCGATTTGCGCGGCGGGCTTTTGGTATGGCTTGCCTTTCAGGTCAATTTGCGCAACCACGACGTGGTTTGGGTTAAACCCGTTTGGCTCAGTGAACTCGCGGATGACTTCACGGATGACGATGCCCGCGCCGGCCAGCAAAACAAGAGCAAGCGCAATTTCACAAGTCACCAGCGCGCTGCGCAAGCGGCTGCAAGGAAATCCGCTGGAGCCCGTCCGGCCGGTCTCGCCCAGCGCATCGCCGGGGTTCGCCTTCGACGCGCGTAGGGCGGGCACAAGACCAAAGACGAAGGCCGCCAGCAAGGAAACCATCAAGGTGAAGAGTAGCGTCGCCGGGTCCATGCGGAAGCCGGCGGCCTGCTGCCTGCCATAGTCGTTGAAATTGAAACCGGCGCGGAGCAAATCGATTCCCCAGACAGACATCAGCAACCCGGCCGCTCCGCCCAGCGCGCTGATAAGAAGGCTCTCAACGAGCATCTGCCGAAGCAGGCGGACGCGGCTTGCCCCGACCGCAGCCCTGACGGCCAATTCGTGTGCGCGGCCGGCGCCTCGCGCCAGCAGCAATCCCGCGATGTTGGCGCAGGCAATCAGCAACACCAGGCCCACCACGGTCATTAACAACATCAAGCCATTGGTCACGTATGCGGACCGGATCTCGTACTCCTGGAGAGTCTGGACGGTAATACCCCAGCCTTTGTCCGCCTTTGGATAGGCTTGCGCGAGCCGGCTGGCGATTGAACCCATTTCCGCCTGCGCCTGTTTTGTTGTCACGCCGGGCTTGAGCCGGCCGAAAACGAGGCCGACATATCGGTTGTCGCGCGACGATGGGGCCAGGTCTTTCGGCTCAAACGCCAGCGGGGTCCATAGCCGCGGAAACGCGAGCCACGAAAACGAAGACGCCACCGGCGGCATGACGCCAACGACCGTGTAAGGCTCGCCGTTGATCTCGAGATTCTTTCCAATCACATTCGGGTCCGAGTTGAAGCGCTCGCGCCAAAGGGGGTTGCTCAGAATAACCACACGATCGTTTCCGGCCGTCGCTTCGCCCGGCAGGAATGCGCGCCCGAGAGTTGGCAGAACCCCGAGGATTTTGAAGTATCCCGGCGTGACGCGGTCGCCGGCCACTGATTCCGGCTCTCCATCGCCCGTCAGCGTAAACGAGGCGCCGGCATCGGCGGCCACGGCTTCAAAAACATTGTTCTGCTCGCGCCAGGACTCGAAATCGAGCGGGGAAACGGGCTCCAGGTCACATCCTTTGATCAGGTTCTTCGAGGAGACCGCACACAAACGATCCGGCTCTTTGACCGGGGGCTTTCGCAGCAGGATTGCGCTGACGGCGCTGAATATTGTGGTGTTCGTGCCGATGCCGAGAGCAAGCGTCAGAACGGCAACGGTTGTGAAGCCCGGATTGCGGCGAAGCTGGCGCAGGCCGTAGCGCAGGTCCTGGATGACTGTTTCAATGATGTGCGAACCGCCGACGTCGCGGCATTCTTCTTTCACGTGCTCCAGTCCTCCGAACTCGATCCGTGCCTGGCGCCACGCTTCTTTCGCAGTCATGCCTCCGGCCACGAGGTCGGCAATTCTCTGCTCAAGGTGGAATCGCAGCTCGGCATCGAGACGTTTTTCGGTAAACTCTCTTCGGAAAAACCGTTCGTACCAGCGCATGAATCAGCCCTCAGCCACAGTAGCGACGAGTTTACGTCGCCATGTGGCGGCGTAAGGCCGCCTCTACTCCGCTGTCCTGAGAATCAACGCGACCGCATCGATCATCTGCTCCCAACCCCTGACCTCGGCCGCCAGCTGTTTCCGACCCTTGGGAGTGAGCGCGTAAAACTTCGCCTCACGGCCTGTCTCTGTGGCCTTCCACTGCGCGCGCAGCCAGCCGCGGTCCTCCAGCCGGTGGAGCGCGGGATAGAGCGAGCCTTGTTGGAGTTGGAAGAAGTCGCGGGAGATCTGCTGGATGCGCTGAGCAATGGCGTAGCCGTGGATCGGGCCCAGCGCCACAACCTTCAGGACCAGCATGTCCAGCGTTCCCTTGAGAAGTTCAGCTTTTTCTTCGGCCATAAATAACACCTAGAATATCTACATATACTGCCGGGGCGCTCGAATGTCAAGCGGCTTTTAGTCCATTTCTGGTTTTCGTGAAGCATGAGCCTGGAGTTCAAAAGCGGATCCTCGGCCGGAAACCGGCCCTAGGATGACGGCTCGTTAAGCGCGTTGGCCTGCTGTATTTTGTCGGGCCTGAAGATCCCGACCCTCTCATCTCACTCAGCCAAGGCGTTAGCTCTTTCCTCAGGAGGTCGGAGCTTCAGCCACTGCAGCAATAGCCGCACCAGCGGAATTTGCTTGACAAACACTGGCCTAGCATGGTAGCCTCATCTCAATGCCTGCAAGCATCGAGTTTTCCGGGACTAAAAGAGACAAAATGGGACAAAAAAACACGTTTTTTGCAAAACAAACCGGAGAGGTTGTTGAAAACAAAGAGAAATGGCCAAAAAGCAAACCGGAACAAACCGGAAAACAAAGCGGAGAAGTTGTTGAAAACACGTGGCTGTGGAAAAAACGAACCGGAACGAACCGGAAAACTAAGCTACCGATCTTATTGAAATCATTAGAAACCCTAAAAATCAACCCTAAAACGAACCGGAGCCTTCCCGAGGGCTAGGACATTAGTGGACAGAGCGCCTTCCATGAACCAATCCGCAAGAACCGGCCAGTCTTAAGTCCCGTACCCAAAACAAGCACCTCGGAAGAGTTGGAGGTAGATTTGCCTTCCTGCGGCCAGGTGGCGAGGCCCCGTACCAGGTGGTACGTGACGAGATAAACTCGCCGCTACGACAAAATTCGAGGCTATGCCGAGGCGGCGCTGACGGACTTGCTGGTTCGTTGTTCGCGGTTGACGTTGATGGAATAGATCAGAAATGCGCCCACCACGCCGCCGATGGTTACGGCCGCCCAGGCGATGTTGTAGCTGTGCGTGGCGTCGAAAATCAGTCCTGCCGTCCATGGCCCGATCCACTGTCCCAGCGAATTGGCCATGATGATGACGGCCAGCAGTTTGCCGAGCGTGGCGAGGCCAAAGCACTCTGCCGTGACCAGTGGAATCAGCATGTAGTCGGCGCCCATGGCGAAGCCAAAGATGATGGCAAACGACCACGCGGCGATGGGATAGCGGGCAACGAACAGCAGCGGAATTGCCAGCGCCAGCACCAGGTAGAAGGTGGCCATCACGTTCTTCTTCTGGAAGCGGTCGGCCAGATAACCGACAATCACGCGCCCGGCGAGGCCGGCAAACAGCAGGCCGCTCGAAATCACAGAAGCCTGGCCGAGGGTATATTTCTGGTCGTGCAAAAAGAGCACAAACTGCTGGATGACGGTGCCAATGGCCCCGATCACCAGCGTGCTGCCGAGAAGGATCAGCCAGAAGTTGGCCGAGCGCGCTACGCGGCGAAGGTCAAACACCACCGCGGGCGCGGAGGGTTGGGCCGCAGCGACTTCCGCGCCGTCTGGAGCGAGTCCCATATCTTCCGGAGCGGAGCGCGTGACCCACTGCGCGACGGGAAGAAGCACAACCAGGATGAGAAGCCCCACCGCTTCAAAGGCGCGCCGCCAGCCGTAATGCGAAATGAGGAAATGGACGAGGATGGGCGATACCGCGCCGCCGACTCCCAGGCCCAGGTAGGCATAGCCCATTGCGCGCCCGCGCGCCGCGCGAAACCAGCGGGCGATGAGCACCTGATTGGGGATGGGCCCGGTGAGGATGTAGCCAAAAACCTCGGCGATGGAAAGCAGGTAATACTGCCACAGGTGCGTCATCCATCCCATCAGTATGAGCGGACCGCCCACAAATATCAGACCGAAGCGAATGATGGCGCGCGCGCCGCGGCGGTCGATCAACGAACCGAGGTAGCCCACAAACGGAGCAACGATCAGGAACCCGATCAAAATGCCCAACGTCACCTGGCTGCGCGAGAATCCGAGGTTTCTCACCAGTTCCGGATAGAAGACGGGCATGCCGTAAAATACGATCCCGACCCCAAAAAAGAGGTTCAGGAACGCCGCGGCAACAACCCACCAGCCATAAAAGATGCGCATGAGGTTTCCCTTCTTTTTCTCAAAGCAGCTCGCGCAAAGGCGGCAAGGTGCAAAGAGACGCGGCAGAGCGGCGTGCTACCGGCTATCGCAAGCAAATTGTGCTTCGACGTCGGGCCAGTGATCGCGGCACCACTCTGCCATTTCAAGAACGCGCATGCCGCTCTTCCATCCAAACGCGGCGTGAAGGTGCAGCAGCCAGGCAATCAGGCCCTCCTCGGGATGAAAGAGCAGCAGGTGGAGCGCCTTTTCCGCCTTGCCTCCCGAGTTCATTGCGTATTCGCTGTCCGGCAACTGGAAGATTGTGTGCATCTGGAAAGTGGAGCAGCCGCGAAGGAGATACTCAGCGGCGATGCGGCCGGAGTGGATGTCACCGGTGGCGCTGACGGGGAGGAATTCGCGTTTTGCGTGCGAGGCGAACCGCGCGGCCAGGAATTTTTCCAGCACGCTCAAATTGCGGTCGCTCAGGTCCGGACCGCCGTAGGCGACGCCCACCTTGTCCAGGTATGGTCTGTTCGGATCGAAAAGCCGATTGGCATAGATCAGAAACTCCGGCTGGCTTTCGCCCGAAGCCACGTGAACGGCATTGAGCATGCGGAGCTGAAAATCATCTTCAAACAGCGCGTTGAACATCTTGAGGCCGACGCGAACCTTTCCGGGTTCGACCGCGTGGATCAGCGCCGGCGCCTTCGCCAGCCACTCCAGAATTTTGGCCTGCTGCGCCGCGCGCCCCGAGCCCGCAAGCGTGGGGCTGAAATCTTTTTCGAGCGGCAGGGCCAGAGCCGGCCAGTGTTTCTTCCAGGGTCCCAGCAGGAGCCTGGTGGTGAAAACGTACTCATCCTCTTTCCAGAAGTCTTCCTCGGGTGTTGGCAGATGATACTTGACCGAAGGGACGATCAGCATCCCGGGGCCGGCGCCGATGGCAAGCGCCTGGTCGAAAAAGTCGCGGTAGGCCTCCAGCGTGTTGTACCAGCCGCGGCCTTTCCAGGTGACGGTCCAGCCTTCTTCTCCGCCGCGCCCGCGGATTCGCTCGACGGTCATGCGCGTTTCCGGGATGGCCCACTCCCACATGCTCTGCTCGCCCTGGCTGTCCTGCGCGATGACGGTCTTGAGGATGACAAAGCCGAGGCCTGCGACTGCATCCTTTTCCACCTGATGCGCGGCCAGCGAGAGCTGACCCGACGCCTTGCCGAAAGGGTTCTTGACAGGCAGGCCGCCGTATTCGCTCTGAAGGTCGATGCCGTATGTTGAAAGAACGCGAGGTTCGAGCGGCCGCGGAAGGCCGTGGCGGAAATCGTCAAAATCCTTTTGAAGCTGAGCGGAATCCTGCTGGCTTAGCTTTGGCTTGCCGCGAAGCCGGACTCGAGGCGGGCAATAGTCCTCCATGAACAATTCAATCCTTTTCGCCTTTTGGACCGTCCAATTCGCCGATGTTCGCAAGCGATTCTCCGATTTTCGCGAACTCGCTTTCCGGCAGCTCGGGCCCCCACGGATCATAAGTGGACTCGCGCCCGATGACGCCCAGATGCGCCAGCGTCCAGAGCATCCTGCGGATGTAGCCTTCCATCGGCGGAATAAACAGCACCTGGGACAGGCGGTCAACGGCCCCTGAAAGGTCCAGGAATTCTACGGAATGGCCGCTGAAGTAGGCATCCATCATGTTGTATTGAAGCTCGGTGCAGGCCGCTCCCATGCCGATCAGGGCCGCCTGCGCGCCAGCCATCAGGCTGTAACCGAGAAAGCGGTCCTCGCCGGTGATCAGGAGTTTTTCCGGGAACTCTTCGCCGATCAGGTTTGCCACATTCTGGTAGGTCATCACGCTGTCGAGCGTGGCAAGCTTGATGCCCATAACTTCGGGCAAGGCAAAGAGCCGGCGAAGAAGCCCTGGAGAATATGAAATTCCACCGGCGGCCTCGTAGAGGTAAAAGAGAATAATGGGCTCGTGGAGTGAAGCAAGCTGTTGGTGATAATCGAGCACCCGTTTTTCAAGTTCGCCTTCTTCCGCAATTTTTCGAAGCGGCGAAGGAGCATAAACCAGCAACGCATTCGCGCCGTGCCGGAGAGCGTCATCGGCCATTTCGAGCGCCGAATCGGCATAAGCCGAAAACGACGTGGCGGCCTGGTGGGAGCCTCCGACGCCGGCAATAATCAGCTTGTCGGCGCCGATTCCCTCTGCCCAGGCCTGCAAAACCTGGAGACGCTGGTCGCGGCTGAGGTGCAGACCGCGCCCCGTGTGCGCCCACAACGCAACGCCCGCAATGGGCTGCAGGCGCATGTAGGCGATGTACTTCTCCTGCGCAGCGGCATCGACCTGTCCGTCGGAAGTCATCGGCACAGGAACCGCAGGAACCAGGCCGTGCCAGAGGCGACGGCCGCATTCGTCAACCGTGAGCGGTTTCATGCCCGGAACTCCTCAAACCGAATTCGGTATCTCTCGACTTTTTTCAGGTCGATTTTATAGCCCATGCCCGGGCCCTCGGGCAGATGGATGAAGCCCTCACCGGAGATCTCAATGGGAGGCCCAATGATATCATCCTTGAACCAGCGAGCAGAAGCTTCAACATCCGTGGGGAAAGCAAAATTGCCGAGCGTCGCGAGATGCAACGCCTGCGCGGAAGCCACGCCGAGTTCAGGCATGGTCCCCATCCAGCAGGGAATACCTGCCGTCCGCGCGGCGTCGTGGGCCTGCTTGGCGGGCGCGAGTCCTCCCATGCGCTGCACCTTGATGTTAATAATTTTTGCGCTCCCCAGCCGGATGGCCGTGGCGATGGATTCCAGGTCTTCGGCGGATTCGTCGATGCAGATGGGAGTTTTCAGGCGGCGTTGGAGCTCAGCATGTTCGTCGAGCGCCTTGCGGGCAAGCGGCTGTTCAAACATCATCAGGCCGTACTTGTCGAGTTGTTCAAAAATCGCCGCATCTTCCAGCCGGTATGCGGCGTTGGCGTCAACCATCAACGGGATGTCTCCAAACCGGCTGCGCACAGCCCGCACGAGTTCCACGTCATGGCCCGGCATGATCTTGATCTTGATGCGGCGATATCCCTGTTGGAGGAAAGTGCCCACGCGGTCGAGCAGCTCATCGATGGACGGCATCAAGCCGATGGCAGCGCCGGAGGCGAGCGGCCGCCTGCTTCCGCAGAGCATTTCATACAGCGGCACGGAGACGAGGTTGGCCCAGAAATCCCAGACCGCTCCTTCAACTCCGGCCTTGGCAAACGGCTCGCCGGGGAATTGCGAGAGCCACTCGAAGCACCGGCCGGCCTCGGGAATGGGCCGTTCTAGTAATCCCGGGGCAACTTTGCTGCGAAGGAAATCCCAGGTCGTCCCGGGCGTTTCGGAGGAATAAAATGAGCCGCCCATGGGCGAGGCTTCTCCCCAGCCAGCGGCGCCGTTTTCGCCCTGCAATTCCACCAGGACAGCGTCTTTGACGGAGACTTCGCCATTCGATATTTTGAAAGGTTCGTGCAGTGCGACCTGCACCCAGTGCAGACGAATTGCTGAAAGATAGATGGCTTTCGACATAGGGGCCTGATCCAGAAAAATCTATTCTGGCCGGTGCAGGTAAGTCAATAAATTAATGTCAGGACCGCAATCCGCACGAGAGGGCCTGTTTCAACGGCAACACCGAATGTGCTACAACATATTTTGGTCGCCGCCGTTTTGTGGTGAAATAGTGGGCTCTGTTGGCCGGGAAAGGGAAAAGGAGAGGAGTTGTCATGATCATCGGTGTTCCCACGGAGAGTTTTCCAGGAGAGAGGCGTGTGGGCATGGTGCCCTCCGCTGTCCCTTCACTGGCGAAAGCAGGATTCGAAGTTGTTATTGAAGCCGGAGCGGGCGTCAGCGCGGGATACCTGGACGCGGACTATGCCGACAAGGGGGCCAGGGTCCTGGGCAGTCGCGCGGAGATCTTCAAGACAGCCGACATCGTCGTGCAGGTCCTCTGCTATGGTTCGAATGACAGGACGGGAAAAGACGACGTTGCGCTCTATCGCGAGGGCCAGTTTCTTGTGGGCTTCCTGCGCCCGCTGGGAGCGGTGGAGACCCTGCAGGACATCGCCGCCAAGGGGGTATCGTCGTTCAGTATCGAATTGATGCCCAGGATCACCCGGGCGCAGAGCATGGACGCGCTTTCATCGATGTCGACCGTCTGCGGCTACAAGGCGGTACTGCTTGCCGCGGATACGCTGCCGCGGCTTTGCCCCATGCTGACCACCGCCGCAGGCACCATCACCCCAGCCCGCGTTTTCATCGTTGGAGCGGGGGTGGCCGGGCTTCAGGCCATTGCCACCTCGCGCCGATTGGGGGCCGTCGCCTCGGCGTATGACGTGCGTCCGGCCGTCAAGGAGCAGGTGCAGAGTCTCGGCGGCCGTTTTGTTGAGCTGCCAATCGAGGCCAAAGACGCCCAGGACGCCCGTGGATATGCCACGGCTCAGGATGAAAGCTTTTATCAACGCCAGCGGGAACTGCTGGGGCGGGTAGTGGCGGAAAGCGACGTGGTGATCACCACGGCCGTCATCCCCGGCAAGAAGCCGCCGGTCCTGGTGACGGAGGAGATGGTGAAAGGCATGGCGCCAGGTTCGGTGATCGTGGACCTTGCTGCGGAGCGTGGCGGGAACTGTGAATTGACGGAAGCCAGCAAGGTTGTGGTGAAGCACAATGTCAGCATCGTAGGCACCATCAACCTGGCCAGCACGGTCCCTTATCACGCCAGCCAGATGTACGCGCGGAACATCAGCACGTATCTGCGCCATGTGTTCAAGGATGGGAAACCGGAAATCGATCTGGGAGACGAGATTACCCGCGAAACGTTGATTACGCGGGGCGGAGAAATCGTACATGGCCGCGTGCGGGAATTTTTCTCATTGCCTGCCCGGAGTGCGCGGCAGAATGCTTAATTGGGGTTGTGTGCTGGCTGCTCAAAGCAGTTCCCGCAGTCCGCATTGCGAAATTTAGTTAAAGGAGGGTACGGTGCCAGAAGGTTTTATCTCAAACTTGTATGTTTTTGTGTTGGCAGCTTTCCTCGGGTTTGAAGTTATCCGCCGGGTTTCACCACTGCTGCACACGCCGCTGATGGCTCTGACCAACGCCCTGGACGCCATCGTGGTGGTTGCCGCCATCATCATCGCGGGGCGCGAAGGCTCGACGCTTTCCCTGGTCCTCGGGGCCATCGCCGTTGCTGCCGCCTTCAGCAACATGATCGGCGGTTTTCTGATTACGGACCGCATGCTGCGGATGTTCAAACTGAGCGGACGTAAGAGACAATGAACACATCCCTATTGCACCTGACCACCGTTCAGTACCTTACCGATTTCGCCTACATCATCGCCATTGCCTTTTTCATCCTGTCGCTGAAATGGCTGAGCTCACCCTCGACTGCGCGCCACGGGGTCCTGATCGGCGAGATCGGCGCGGCGATCGCCGTGGTTACCACCTTTTTCAACCCCGATCTCGTTCGGTTCAAGTGGATCCTGATCGCGTTGCTGATTGGCGTGATTATCGGCATTCCCCTCGGCATGGTCCACATGACGGCCGTTCCCCAGCGGACGGCCATGAGCCACGCCTTCGGCGCTCTGGCCGCGGCCCTGATCGGGATTGCCGAGTATTACATGCGCATCCCCCACGTCAACAAGTTCGAGATGACGGAAATCTCGCTGGAAGTGATCATCGGCTGCCTCAGCTTTACGGGCAGCCTGATCGCGGCCGGCAAGCTGCAGGAATGGCTCCCGCAGCGTCCTATTGTTTACAAGGGCCAGAATTATGTGAGCTTCACGGTGCTGACCGCCGCCGTCGCGTCGGCTTTGATTCTCATCATCAACCCCGTGGCGCCCTTCCTTTTCCCGGCCATGGTGATCATCTCGCTGCTGTTCGGCGTGATGCTGGTGACGCCCATCGGCGGCGCTGATATGCCGACGGTGATTGCGCTTTTGAACTCCTACGTCGGCCTCACCGCAGCCCTGCTCGGGTTCGTGCTTAATTCGAAGGTGCTGGTGGTTGCCGGTGCTCTGGATGGTTCTTCCGGCTTCATCCTGGCCGTCATCATGTGCAAGGCCATGAACCGCTCGTTTACTAATGTTCTGTTCGGGGCCTTCGGCCAGCTCCAGGTTTCTGCCAAGGGCGAGGAAGAAGAAAAGGTTGTCCACAGCGCCTCGCCAGAAGAAGCTGCCGCGATCATCGGCGCCGCAAACACGGTGCTGGTCGTACCCGGCTACGGCATGGCGGTGGCCCAGGCCCAACACAAGGTCCGAGAAATGTTCGATGTGCTCACCAAAAAGGGCATTGACGTGAAATTTGGCATCCACCCGGTTGCCGGGCGCATGCCGGGCCACATGAACGTCCTCCTTGCTGAAGCCGACGTTCCTTATGACAAACTGGTCGAAATGGACGATGCCAACAGCGAAATGCCCCAGACGGACGTGGCATTGATTATCGGCGCTAATGACGTCACCAATCCGGCCGCAAAAACCGACCAGGGCAGCCCCATCTACGGCATGCCTATCATCGAAGTGAACAACGCGCGGACGGTGATGGTGATCAAACGGAGCCTGAGTCCCGGCTTCGCGGGTATCGATAACCCGCTGTTTTACATGGACAAGACCCTGATGCTTTTTGGGGACGCGAAGTCTTTTGTGAGTGGGATCGTCAAAGAGCTGGCTGGGGGCGGCGATTAACACACAAAGCGTACACGCCGTCGTCCGCGACAACTGGATGAACAGTCTTGCCATGGACTGCCGTGACTTTTCTAAGTGCTGCACCACAATCGGCTTACCAACCTGTTTGCATTTTGATTTTGTGTTGAAAGCTAGATCGAGAAGGCAAGCCTGCGATACAATAATGCACAATGAAGTACCTCCGGAACCAGCCCGTACCGGAAGGCCGCCGGGAACACGATCGGGGATCCGCGAAGTCGGGATTCATGTGGTTCGCGGGACTCGTGCTTGTCGCGCTCGCGGTGCTTTTTTACGTCGTGCTGGCGCGGCTGGACCGTGTCGACCGGGAAGTCCGCCACCTCAACACCCAGACTGACCAGACGAGCATGAAGGCGGATGCCGCTGCGGCGAATGCGGCCGCCGCTCTCGATCGGGCTTCCACTGCCGAACAGAGCGCCCAGCAGGCCGCCCACCAGCGCGACCAGGCGGAGCAGCAGAAGTCTCAGGCCCAGCAGCAGGCGCAGCAGGCCGAACAGCAGGCGCAGGCGGCGCAGCAGCAGGCCACGCAGGCTGAGGCCAAGGCGGAGGACTACCGGAAGCAGCGAGAAGCTGAACTCGACCGCTTGCAGCAGAGCCTGGGCCAGATTGCCTCGACGCGCCGGACGGCGATGGGCCTGGTGATGACCCTGGGAAGCAAGTCCATCCGTTTTGCCTTTGACAAATCGAGTTTGCGGCCCGAAGACAGGGAGGTGCTGAGCCGCATCGCAGGCATCCTTTCAACGCTGAAGGGATACCAGATCTCCGTTTACGGTTACACGGACGACATCGGCACCAAAGATTACAACCAGAAGCTTTCGGAACGGCGGGCACAATCCGTTTATGGCTATCTCGTGCAGAACGGCCTGGATCCCACCATCATGTCGACCAAAGGCTTTGGGGAAGCCGATCCACTGGTGGCCGGGGATTCCGAGCAGGCTCGAGCGACAAACCGCCGGGTCGAGATCGGCATTGTCGATTCCACCATCAAACCCCTTTCGTCTCTGAACCAGTAATCCAGCGAGACAGCCCGACCTATCAGGCAGAAGCCCCGTCCATAAATGCGCCAGCCGTGCAAGATTCTGGCCGGCACCCAGGTCGTGACTGTTCGACTTACGGCGCGCTGTCTCACCCGTTCTTCGGTCAGACGACGCGGCAAAGGCCTCCGCCTTACAAAGGAACCAAGCTGAGCCACCCCCGGCGTCCAGAAATCCGTTGACACTTTTCTCAGCTTTTTGCTACGTTCAAAAGCTTGCAACTGACGGAATTGGAGAGGAAGCTTCCCGACCGCAGCAAGCGTGCCATAAAGGGCCACTGAAGGGGCGAGAAGCTGGTGAACCAGGATGTTTGTGCCGCAGAGAATGTTTCTGACCAAAGGGGTTGGGAAGCACCGGGAAAAGCTGACGAGTTTTGAGCTGGCGCTTCGATCGGCTGGAATCGCAGCCTGCAATCTGGTCCGGGTTTCCAGCATCTTTCCACCCCGCTGCAAGATGGTTCCGCGTGCTGAGGGCATCAAGGAATTGCAGCCCGGCCAGGTTACGTTCGTCGTGATCAGTGAAAATTCCACACGCGAGCCTCACCGTTTGATTGCTGCATCCATCGGAGTTGCGATGCCTGCCGACCGCAACACCTACGGCTACCTTTCCGAGCACCACTCCTTTGGCCAGACCGAACAGGTGGCCGGAGAATACGCCGAAGAGCTGGCCGCCGAGATGCTGGCCACAACCCTGGGCGTGGAGTTCGATCCGGACCAAAGCTGGGACGAAAAGAAGGAAATCTACCGCATCTCGAACAAGATTGTCCGAACCTCGGAGATCACCCAATCGGCGATCGGCGACAAGCGGGGCCTTTGGACGACAGTTTTGTCTGCGGCCGTTCTGCTGGGTATTGAAGGTTGACGCCTGCGGGTGCGCCCAGGAGGACCGTTCAGGGGAATCCGTCACAGCCATCGCATTTTCCCTCCGAGCCCCGCGATAAAAATAAACAGGAGCCATATCATGCGCAAACATGAGATCTTGACTGTCCCAACTCGCCCGCTGGAAATCGACCGGAAGAAGAACGCTGCGTCGCTGCTGGAGAAGATGCAAGGCATCTCCTTCCAGGGGCGAAACCTCGGCATTGCATTCCAGATCTGGAAACGCATGCTGGATGACCGGGTCATCATCATGATGGGGCTGTCCGGAGCCATGATCCCGGGCGGCATGCGGCGCCTGGTGGCTTACATGATCAAGCATCGGCTGGTGGACTGCGTGGTGTCAACCGGGGCCAATTTTTTCCATGACATCCATGAAACGCTGGGGCGGCTGCACTATCAGTGTTCTCCCAGCATGAATGACGTTCACCTGCAGAAAAACCTGATCGACCGCATGTATGACACCCTGGTGGACGAGGAGGAGTTCCGGGAAGAGGATGAATTCATCGGGCGGTTCGCCGCAACACTTGACCAGTCGCGACCTTACACCACGCGCGAGTTTCTGTATCTGCTGGGCAAGGAAGTCTCGAAGCGCGCCAAAGAGGACGGCATTGTTACTTCAGCCTATAAGGCGCGGGTCCCGCTCTATTGCCCTGCCATCGGCGATTCGTCGATCGGCATCGGCATCGCCGAAAATCGGCACCTCGGCAAAAACCGCTTCACCTTTGATGTGATTGGCGATGTGCTTGAAACGGCACACCTGGCAGGCGAATCACCCGCCACCGGCGTCATCTACTTTGGCGGGGGCACGCCCAAGAATTTTGTGCAGCAGAGCGAGGTGACGGCAACCTTCATGCGGAACGCCGCAAACGGCCACAAGTATGCCGTTCAGGTTGTTACCGACATGCCTCAATGGGGCGGCCTTTCGGGCTGCACGTTCGAAGAAGCCCAGAGTTGGGGGAAGATCGCTCATGACGCCAGCATGGTCACATGCAACTGCGATTCGACCATCGCCATGCCCATCCTGGTCACGGCACTGTCTGAAGAACGGGAACTGATCAGCAAACGGAAGAAGCCGATCTTCGAAATGGGCCCTGAGCTTAAGTTCTCCTTCCCGAAATGAGTAAATCCGAAGCGTCGTGGGGAACCTCACCAGACTTCTTCATTGTTTACAGACGGATGAGAAGCGATGGCGGCCGGGTGGAACCCGCGATGATCGGGTGTACACCGCCGAACCTCGGGGTAAACCTGGCCTCCCAAGGCCCGCAAGCCTAGGAATTCAAAGATGATACTGCCCATCGTCCTGCCGCGCCGGGGCCGCCCCGCACTCGTAAACGGCAGGAAATGGGCGGTTTGACTGGCCGCCGGAAAGCTGCTAACATACAAGCATCGCAGGCAATCAGCAGAGTAGTATCTGGTTGGAGGGTTAATGATCAGAGGAACCCGACACAAGCAGACCAGGCTCTCCCCACGGCGGAGGAAGACTTCTTCAGGCCCCAGGAATGCAGCCTCAAGAAGCGCCTCACGGGACCACGTTGCGCAGCCAGTGAGGACTCGGAAAACGTCTCCCGTGGTAGTTCAAAATCCCCACGACGTTGAGCGCGAAGCAGCGCTGAAGGATTTTGGAATCGCAATCCGGTATTTTCAAAAAAGAGATTATCAAAGAGCATCTGAGCTGTTTGAGAAGGTTGCGAGGGCACCGGTCCGTGAGATAGCTGACAGAGCAAGGGTCCATCTAAGCTTTTGCGAACGCCAGTGGTACCAGGAAAGACATCCCAAAACGGCGGAGGGATGCTACGCCCGCGGAGTTGCGGCACTCAACAGCCGTGACCTCGATCAGGCCCGTGAGTATCTCAAAAAGTCGGATAAACTGGTCCCTGGTCAGGAATACGTTCATTACGCTCTGGCTGCTGTTTATGGACTCCAGGGCGATCCGGACAATGCCTTCAGCCACCTTGAGGAAGCGATCAGACTCCGTCCGCAGAACCAGGTCCAGGCACGCCACGATGAAGATTTCCAGACGCTATCAGCCGACCCGCGCTTCACTCGACTTCTGGGTGCTGATGCGCGCCAGCCGCTGAGATAAGGCGCCTGAATTTTTCCGCGATCATCGCTTTCACCAACTCATCGACACAGGTGCAATAGATGAGGGTTGTCGCTATCGGGGGCGGTACTGGCTTGGCCGTTCTGCTGCGCGGTTTGAAGCAGTTGGTCATCCCCGAAAGCTCCCAGGGACAGCGGTCAATAACCCGGTTGACGGCTGTCGTCACAGTGACGGACGAGGGCGGGAGTTCAGGACGCCTGCGGCGCGACTTCGGCATGCTGCCGCCGGGCGACATTCGCAACTGCCTGGTAGCGCTTGCTGAGGACGAAAAGGTCCTGACCAGGTTGTTCAATTATCGTTTCTCGGCGGGGAAAGGCCTTCGCGGACACAGCCTCGGCAATCTATTTCTCACGGCTCTAACCAAGCTGACAGGTGATTTTTCGCTGGCGGTCAGGCTGGCGAGCGAAGTGCTGGCGGTGAGAGGAGAGATATTCCCCGCAACTCTGGCGGATGTCCGCCTCACTGCCCAGCTTGCTGACGGCCGGCGCGCGGAGGGAGAAACTCAGATTCACAACACCCGTGTGCCCATCCGCAAGCTGTCGATGGCGCCGGCGCGGTGCCGTCCCATGCCGGAGACCCTCGACGCTGTAGCCGAAGCCGATCTCATCACGGTGGGGCCGGGATCGCTGTACACCTCGCTCCTTCCCAACCTGCTGGTTTCACGTATTGCGGAGCAGATCGCGCGTTCGAAGGCTACCAGGGTCTTTATTGGCAACCTCATGACACAGCCCGGCGAGACGCGAGGTTACACCGCTGCTGAACACCTTGAGCCGATCATCCAGCATGTCGGGAGCAACCTCTTTGACTTCGCTGTCCTGAACAACCGCCCGTTTCCAATTTCGATGCGTAGGCGGTACGCCGCTGGGCAGGCTGAGCCCGTCACTAATGACCTGGTGGAGATCCGGTCCCTCGGGGTCTCTCCTATCTGTGCTCCACTGCTTCAGACGGAGAATGGAGTTGCGCGCCACGACGCAAACCGGCTCGCCCGTTTGCTGCTGGATCTTGCCAGATCGAGGAGCCGGGGCTCGAAAGCCACCTCTGGCCGCCATGGGGAAGCATAAAGGCGCCAGCCTATCCGCTAATCAGCTTGATTTTAATTGGTTTACGTTTGAAGATGGAACCCATGCAGCCGTTTATGCGAACTATAAAAACTATTCATTTCTCAGATCCTGCCAGGAAGAAAGAAAATAGGTCTTCTGGTCGGAGGAGTAGTGTCTAAACACGATTCAATGGATGAAAAAACGAGAGGCGAACGTTCTCGCGGCCTTAATCAGCACGATGAGCACGACGCCTGCGGAGTGGGATTTGTCGCTGATCTCAATGCTCCCGCGTCGCACCGTGTTGTTACTCAGGCGCTCGAATGTCTGGGGTGTCTGACGCACCGTGGTGGTGTGGATGCTGACGGGGCCAGTGGTGACGGCGCGGGTATTACGGTACAGCTTCCTTCGGATTTCTTTGCCCGGGAAGCGCGCCGCCTTAATTCTGGATTTCAACCGCACTGGCGCACCGCTGTCGGCGTATTTTTCTTCCCGTCCGACGGAGTAGCACGCGCGCAGGCCATGTTTGCCGCCGAAGAAGCGGTCCGCAATCGGGGGCTTTATGTGGCGGGTTGGCGCCAGGTTCCTGTGAATCCGGACGCGCTTGGTCCCCAGGCTCGCGAGAGCCAGCCGGCCATCTGGCACCTGCTGGTGGCGCAGCCGGCCGACCAGGAACGCGAATTTGAACAGATTCTTTACCTAACTCGCAAGGAAATCGAGCGGCGGATTGCCGAAGCAAAGCTTGCAGACTGTTACATCCCTTCATTCTCCTCGCGCAATATTGTCTACAAAGGTTTGATGGCGCCCTCGCAGCTTGGGATTTTCTACAAAGATCTTGGGGACCCGGAATTCAAGACTTCCGCTGCTCTTTACCATCAGCGTTACAGCACCAACACTTCGCCCACGTGGTTTCTGGCGCAGCCCTTCCGGCTGGTCGCGCACAACGGCGAGATCAACACTCTGCTGGGAAACCGCAACTGGATGCGGGCCCGTGAAGCCGTGCTGGATCACCCCATCTGGGGTAGCGAATCCGAGTGGCTGAAGCCGGTGATACAGCCCGGAGGGAGCGATTCCGCAAGCTTCGATAATGTCCTCGAATTGCTCACCCGTTCGGGCCGCGCGGTGCATCACGCGCTGTTGATGATGATCCCGGAGGCCTGGGAGGGTTCAGTTGAAATCCCCGCGGACGTTCAGGCTTTCTATCATTACCACTCCTGCCTGATGGAGCCGTGGGACGGGCCTGCCGCCATGGCATTTCTGGACGGCCCGCTGGTGGGGGCGGCGCTCGATCGCAACGGATTGCGCCCCGCCCGTTACACCATCACGCGGGACGGCTTGGTGGTCCTGGGGTCCGAGGTTGGCTTGCTGCCCATCGAGCCCGAACGAGTGCAGGAGAAGGGAAGGCTCGGCCCCGGCCAGATTCTTCTGGTGGACCTGGAACATAAAAAGGTTTTCAAGAACGAGCAGCTCAAAAAGCAGGTTTCGCACGCCCGGAAATACCGGAAATGGATTCGGAACCAGATGCTGTTCCTACCGCGGTTCAGGGCAGAGCAAAGCGGGCTGGCGGAAGCTGCCGCGGACCGGCTTTCGTCCACTGACCGCGCAAGCTTCATCGCCTTGCAGCGCGCAGCCGGATATACCGAGGAAGATCTGGAGTTGCTGATCAAACCCCTGGCCGGCATGAAGAAAGAGGCGACCGGTTCCATGGGCGACGACACACCGCTTGCCGCCCTCTCCACGCGCCCGCGCCCTGTCTACCATTATTTCCGGCAGATGTTTGCCCAGGTTACCAATCCGCCGATCGATCCGCTGCGCGAGTCGCTGGTGATGTCTCTGAATCTTTATCTGGGCGCCCGCCACTCGGTGCTCATTGAATCACCCGAGCACGCCCGCATGATACGGCTGGAATCGCCATTACTTTTTGATGCAGAACTCACCGAACTGAAGCAGCTTGGGGAAGAGAAGTTCAAGCCTGTGACGGTCTCAGTCCTATTCCCCGCCAGCCAGGGGCCGGAAGGCATGTCGGCAGCCATCGACCGAATCAGACAGGAATGCCTGGCTGCCGTGAAGCAGGGCAGTTCCATCCTGATTCTGAGCGATCGCGGATTGGACGCCGGCCATGCCGCGGTTCCGATGCTGCTGGTTGTTGGGGCCGTGGTTGAGCACTTGATCGCCGAGGGCGTTGGCAATAAGGCCGACCTGGTGCTCGAAACCGCTGAAGCCTGGGAATCCCATCAGTTTGCTTGCCTGGTGGCCTATGGCGCAGCCGGCATCAATCCTTATCTGGTCCTCGAAGCTGTGGCCGACCTTGCGGGCCGGGGCGAGTTGGGGCAGATTTCCATGGCTCAGGCGCTGGAAAATTTCCGGAGCGGCATCGAGACAGGCATCAAGAAGATCATGTCAAAAATGGGCATCTCGACGCTGGCAAGCTATCAGGGCGGCAAATTTTTTGAGATCATCGGCCTTGACCAGGACGTGGTGAAGGAGTTCTTCCCAGACACTCGTTCTCTGATCGGCGGCCGCAAGTTGGTGGATCTGGCACACGACGTTATTGCGCGTCACCGTGAAGCTTTTCCGGCCGTGGCCGATAAACCGGAGTTCGCAGGCTACTATCGGTTCCGAAAAGGGTTTGAACGCCACGCCTTCAGCCCGCAGGTGATTCGCAACCTGCAGAAGGCCGCCAAGGAAGGCGATGAGGAGAGTTATAGGGCTTTCGCGCGAGAGGTGGACGAGCGAGAGCCCATCACCCTGCGCGACTTGCTAAAGTTTGTCCCTGCCAAGCCTATTCCCATTGAGGAAGTGGAGCCCGTCGAGAGCATCTGGAAGCGCTTCACGTCGCAGGCGATGTCCCTCGGCGCCCTGAGCCCTGAGACCCAGCACACGCTGGCAGTGGCCATGAACCGGATCGGCGCGCGCTCAAACACTGGCGAGGGCGGGGAAGATCCGAACGTTTACTTCATCGAACTTGAGAGCGGCGACTCCGCCGAAAACAAGATCAAGCAGGTGGCTTCAGCGCGATTCGGCGTGACGCCCGAATACCTGGTTCGGGCCGAGCAACTGGAAATCAAAATGGCCCAGGGCTCGAAGCCCGGCGAAGGCGGCCAGTTGCCCTCCCACAAAGTCACGCCCATGATCGCCCGCGTACGCCGCGCCGTGGAAGGCATTTCGCTGATCTCGCCGCCTCCTCATCACGACATTTATTCCATCGAGGACCTGGCTCAGTTGATCTACGACCTCCGAGAAATCAACCCGAGCGCCACCATTGCCGTCAAACTGGTGTCGCAGGCCGGTGTGGGTACCGTGGCTTCCGGTGTCGCGAAGGCGAATGCGGATGTGGTGCTCATCAGCGGTCACGACGGCGGCACGGGGGCATCGCCGCTGATCTCGGTCAAGAACACGGGCTCTCCATGGGAAATGGGGCTTGCCGAAGCCCATCAGTGTCTGGTTGAAAGTGGCTTGCGGAGCCGGGTACGGCTGCGGGCCGATGGCGGATTGAAAACCGGGAGAGATGTTGTGGTGGCGGCAATGCTGGGCGCGGACGAATTTGGGTTCGGCACCTCAGCCCTGGTGGCGCTGGCTTGCGTGATGGCGAGGCAGTGCCACCTGAACACCTGTCCCGTGGGCGTGGCGACCCAGCGCGAAGACCTGCGGAAGAAATTCCCGAATGAGCCGGAGCGGCTGGTGAATTACATGCGGCACGTCGCCCAAAACATTCGCGAACTACTTGCCCAACTCGGGTTCCGTTCTCTCGAAGAGATTGTGGGCCGCACGGACCTGCTGGTTCCAACCGGCCATAGGGTCGAAGGCCGCCGCGGACAGTTCGATCTTCGTCCTCTGCTTCACCGGCCCGATCCTGAAATCCGCTCCAGCGTTCGGGCCCGGACTCCCGCGCGGAACCTTGATCCGCTGGCGCTGCGCATGGCGGAGGATGTGAAGCAGGCCCTTGACCAGGGCACGTCGATTGTTCGCGAATACGAGATCAGCAACATCAATCGGACCATCGGCGCCCGCGCCGCGAATGCCATCGCCCTCCGCTACGGCAACCGCGGAATGATAGACCAGACGGCGGAATTCCGTTTCCGCGGCAGCGCCGGGCAGAGCTTTGGAGCTTTCCTCACTGAAGGCCTGCGGTTGGTGCTGGACGGCGAAGCCAACGATTACGTGGGCAAAGGATTGGGTGGAGGAGAAGTCATCATCCGGCCGCCGAAGGAATCTGCTTTCGCATCAAATGAGAACGTCATCATGGGCAACGCCGTGCTCTATGGCGCTACGGCTGGCAAACTGTTTGCCGCCGGGCGCGCCGGAGAACGTTTTGCCGTGCGCAACAGCGGAGCAACGGCCGTCGTCGAAGGCGCCGGCGATCATGCCTGCGAGTACATGACCGGAGGCGTCGTCGTCATTCTGGGCGAGACCGGAAGAAATTTCGGCGCCGGCATGACCAATGGAATCGCTTTCGTCCTTGATTCCGCCGGCCGTTTTGAACAGCGTTACAATCCTGAGCTGGTCGGGATCGAGCGCGTGATTGAGCCGGGAGATTCTCATCTGCTTCGGCAGCTGGTGATGGCACATGCCGAAAAAACCGGCAGCCAAGCGGCATGGGACATCCTCGAGAACTGGTCTTCGAGCCTGCTGTCATTCTGGAAAGTACACCCACGATCAAAACCGGCAGACGCTCCTGCTGAGGCGGTTCCCCGATCTTCAAACCAGCCTGCCCAGGTGTAGCGGGCACCTTCCCGCAGAATCGTCAGAACCACGTCACCAACATGGCGGAACCGCGGCCATGTTCAAATAGAACCAGGCGATCAGTAAATTTTACCCGCTGTGCCAAAAATAAGCACAAATCGCGGAAGCATTCAATTCAGTGAGAGTTGAGCTGTTTATTTTCAGCAACTTACAAAATTGTTAATCTTCCAAGTGAAAATCCCATGCGTCCCATTGGGGAGCTCCAGAGCCGATACATAGCCTATGTATGAAGGCTATGCATAAAGCATTTCCCTCGCCGCCCCCGCCAACCGGCGCGACCGCGCGGGCGAGCCGAGGAAGAATTGGACGATCCCCTCAGGCGAGCCGACGGTAAGACGACTTTGTTCTGCAATCTGAAATCTTTGTTAAATTCCCCGTGGTTTGCGTGCCGCCATCCTGACAGAGATCATGCCCTCGGCGCCAGGATAGCGGGGCAGGCGCCGCGCCGCTGACGGGCCGTGTGCGGTCTTCGTTGGGGACACATCTGCGCACTCGCAAGCCCTGCGATCGGCGCCCTTGGCCCGCCCGTTTTGCCGCCATCTCAAATAATGCTTGACAGCCCATTCCCTATATGTTACATATTGTAGCGCTACAATGAATAACAATACTTCAAAGATGCAGAAACCGCTCAGCAAGCTCGAACACTTGGTCATGGATTTGGTCTGGTCCAAGGGCCCTTGCAGCGCCGAGTCTGTTCGTGAGGCCCTCCGGCCCGAGTGGCCGATGAAAGAGTCGACCGCGCGCACGATTCTTCGCCGCCTCGAACAGAAGGGCTATCTCGTGCATGAGGTCGACGGGCGCACTTATCTCTACCGCAGCACTCAGGCGCGCCAGAGTGTGGCCGTACGCGCCGTTCAACAGATCATCGACCGGTTCTGCGGCGGTTCGGCGGAACAGCTCCTCGCGGGCATGGTTGACAACAAAATCGTCGATGGCAAGGAACTTGAGCGTCTGGCGCGGCGGGTTGCGCAGTCCCGGAAGCAGCGGAAGTCCTGATGACCCATTGGAACGACAGTTCGGCGGCGCGCGTGCTGGTCCTGCTGTTTGACAGCAGCATCCGATCGCTCGTTTTGGCCGGCGCCTGCTGGCTCATTATTCGGCTTTTCCGGGTGCGCAGCGCCTGCGTCCGCCACGCAACCTGGACGGCTGTGCTTTTGAGCATGATGGCGATGCCCTTGCTTCGGATCGCCCTGCCTTCCATCCCGATCAAGGTCTTGCCGGCAACCGGTGCGAGCTTCCTCAGTAAAACTCTGGCTTCTGCTGCTGGGTCAGAAAAGCCACCCGATTCCATCCAGGTTGATCGCACGGATTTCAGCCTCACTCAGAATTCTCCCGTGACTCCTCGTCCACTCTGGGCTCTGCTGACCCTGATCGTTTACGCGGAGGTCGTTGCTGTCCTTTTCGTGCGACAGGGCCTGGGGCGCTACCTCGCCTGGCGATTGGTTCGTTGCTCCCGGCAAATCGGGTCCGACGATCTGCTCGTATTGGCGCAGGAACTCTTTTCGCAGCGTGGAATCTCGCCGCATATTTTTGAGTCGGACCTGGTCCAGGCGCCGGTGACCGTGGGGCTCGTCAGGTCAACGATCATCCTGCCGCCGGACTGGCCAACCTGGGAGCGCGAAAAGCTTCGGGCCGTCATAGCTCACGAGGTCTCGCATGTGCGGCGGCGGGACTTTGTCACTCAAAATCTTTCGGCGCTCAACAAATGTCTCTTCTGGTTTCACCCGCTTGCCTGGTGGCTTGATCGCCATTTGAAGGACCTTGCCGAGGAAGCGAGCGATGATTGCGCTCTGAATATCACGGCCGACCGTCATGACTATGCGGACGTGCTGTTGTCTTTTGCTGCACGCGCGAAAAATGCCGGCGGCCGGGTTCGCTGGCAGGGCCTTGCCATGGCGAGTCGCGGCCCGACCAGCAAGCGAATTGAGAGAATTCTTCAGGCACAGGGCGGGTTTTCAGCGAGGTTGTCCCGGCCAGCGCTGGCTTCGATTCTGATACTTGCTCCGATCTTCACAGGTTCATTGGCCGCTCTACACGCCCGCAGCAAAAGGATTGGGCACGGTTCGAGCACCCAGGCGCCGCTGGCCCTGCCGGAGAAAATCGCGATGCATTCTTTCGAGGGTAGATGGCAGGGCGAACAAGACCCTGTCCTTATCACTCTCGCATTTAAACAGCGCGGCAGAAAGCTGCTGGGCATTGCTATAAATCGGTTTGCCCAGAGCCATCCGTCCGGGGGAGACCAGCCGGGTCTCGGTCGAGTTCCGCTGCGTCCCGCTGCGCCTCCGCCACCTCCTCCGCCGAGTGGAAGGGTTTTGCGCGCCACTCTTCAAGGCGACACGCTCTCCTTCGCGGTGGCGCCCGACCGTGGCGGCGTGCAAGCGGATTACCGGCTGCGGATGGTTGGCCACGGTCAGGCGAGGCTAACGATCATTTTCCCGGGCGGCCTTGAGTTTTACTCAGGCCTTGAGATGACAAAAAGCAATTAGGTTTGGGGTTGGGGCGCGGCTGTCTCGGCGCGTTCGCGGAGTAGTGTCGGCATGTGTGGTGACGGCAAAAGAATGCCGGGCTGAAGCCCGGCGCTACAACCAGACCTTCAGCCGGCATGGCAGCGCAGGAAATATGTCTTTGTAGCGCCGACCCCGCCGGGGCGGGGTCGGCACGGGTGGTAAGGGCAAAAGAATGCTTATCTGAAAGGAGATTCACGATGCACATTGTAAAATCGTTTCTGGCGATCACTTTATTTCTGACCCTGGCTGCGGCGACGGCCTTCGCACAACGTTCGGCGAGCGAGGAACTCCGCCTCGGCGCCGAAGCTGCCAACACTGGCAATTTTTCGCAAGCAGCCGGGCATTTTCAGAGTGCCGCCCGGCTCCAGCCGAATTCGCTTCTCGCCCGTCTTCACCTGGCGAGCGCCTATGCGCGCGAGTATATGGCAGGGCCGCCAGCCTCCCGGTCTGAAGCATTGGCTGAACAGGCAATCAAGGCATACGACTCGGCGCTCAGGCTTGATCCCTCCAACAAACTTGCTCTGTGGGACCTTGCCGTCTTCTCGCTTGCCGCCGGTCACCCGCAGGCCAGCAAGCAAAGTTGTGAAAAACTAATTCAAGTCGATGGCACGAACGCCAATGCCTGGTATCTCCTGGGCATGCTGGACTGGGAACTCAGCTTCAAGCCATACCTCGAAACTCTTAGGGAGGCCGGATTGAAGCCGGGGCAACCGGGATTCATCAGGAATACCAGCCTGCGTGAAAAGTACCGAGCAGCTCAGTCCCCGCTGATCACGGCGGGACTGCAGGCCGCTCGAAAAGCCCGTCAGCTTGACCCGAACCTCAGTGCAGCGATGATATTCGAGAATATGTTGCTTCGAGAGAGTGCTGCCTTCGCAGAAAATGAGGAAAGTTATCGCAGGACGATTGCCGAGGCCGACATGCTGGCCGCCAAGGCAGGAACTACGCGGCAACCGCTCGCCGGCGCTTCGACGCAGCCAGAGCTTCAGCCGAATGCGCCGCCGCCCCCGCTGGCTGCTCCACCACCGCCGCCACCTCCTCCGCGTCCGACATCAGGCTGAGGAGTTGTTAATGTTTGTAGCGCCGACCCCGCCGGGGTGGGGTCGGCACATGTGGTAAAACTAAAGGCATGATATCGCCTTAAGCACATTCTCCCTGAGGTTTTTGACAAACGTGCGGTGGAAAAGAATCAGGTGGTTTCCACGATGTCGCCGCCATCGAGGCAAGGCCGCACGTTGTAGGGGCGGGGCTTGCCCCGCCCCAGGGAACGGTAGGGGTAGGGCTTGCCCTACCCAGGGCACGGCAAGCCGTGCCCCTACAGCCGGACGTGAGGTGACAACAATGGCGTTCGATCCGCGAATACATCATCGACGGTCCATTCGCCTGCGCGGATACGATTACGCGGGAGGCGGCGCGTATTTTGTCACCATATGCACCCAGGCCAGGAAATGCCTGTTCGGTGAAATCGTCGAGGGCAGCATGATCTTGAATGAGGTCGGGAGGTTTGTGCAGCGAGTCTGGCATGGATTGCCGCAGCGGTTCGGGTCAGTGGTTCTGGATGCGTTTCAGATGATGCCGAACCATTTGCACGCGATTTTTGTTTTGCCGGGACTTGGATTGGAACCCGCCATAGCCGTGGCGACGGGCGCCCCCGTGATTCAACCATCCGGCGTAGGGGCGGGGCTTGACCCGCCCACGAGAACCGTAGGGGTAGGGCTTGCCCTACCCAGGGCACGGCAAGCCGTGCCCCTACAACACACGACGCCCCGCCGCACCAGCATGGGTGACGTGGTGGGAGCGTTTAAATCGATCAGCACCATCGCCCTGAACCAATTGGGGTCGCGCCCGGGAGCGCGCCCTTTGCAAAAGAATTTTTACGAGCACATCATACGCGACGTCGGCGAGCTGGAGATGATTCGGGATTATATCGCTCACAATCCTCAGCATTGGTTGGAAGATCCCGAAAACCCGAATATGCCGTAGGGGTAGGGCTTGCCCTACCCAGGGCACGGCAAGCCGTGCCCCTACAGGCGCGAGCTGGTTTATAATTTCAAGCGGCGAAACCCCCAAAGTTTAATTTACCTTCGGAGAGGAGATTTACATGATCGTTATCCGCAACGTGTTCCGGTTGAAATTTGGAAAGACCAAAGAGGCCGTCGCCCTGATGAAGGAAGGCATCGCGATCCAGAAGCGCGCCGGCGTGGACATGAACCAGCGCATCCTGACCGACATGGTCGGACCGTTTTACACCCTGGTCCTCGAGTTGACAAGCCCCAGCCTGGGCGCCCAGGAAGGCATCATGTCGAAAATAATGGGCGACAAGGACTGGCAGGCCAATTATCAGAAGTTCGCTGCGCTGGTGGAATCCGGCTACCGCGAGATTTTCACACTCGTCGAATAGATCTGCCGGAACCGAACTGCACGTCGCACACCGGAATGAAGAGAATGTGTTGCAGGGTTTCTGCCGGGGCGTCGCGACATTCTCCATGCGCGACCCGCCCACGAGAACGGTAGGGGTAGGGCTTGCCCTACCCAGGGTACGGCAAGCCAGGGTACGGCAAGCCGTACCCCTACGATGGGAGGAACCGTTTGATGCGGGGCCAGTATTGCTGCACGGTTCTGCTGGTGCTGAGGTGGCCGCCGCGCGCGCGCAGGTTCAGTCTGATTCCCGCCTGCCGGGCAAAGGCGTCCACCTGCTTCCAGGGGATGTAAGGATCATCCTTGGCGTGGAACAGCATCATCTTTGAAGCAGTGAGTTCGCCGACGTGGCGCGCAGGATTGAAAAAATCGCCGCGCCGAAGCTTGTTCCAGTTTCTGTCCGTGAGCCGGTAGCCGTTGCCGAAGGCTTCACGGATGTAAGCCGGATAGCTTTTGCTGGAGGTCTCTTTTTCCTGCTCTTCTCCGAGAAGGCTCCAGTCAACCACCGGGCAGATGGCGATCACCTTCTTCACGCGATCGTCGAGCGAAGCAAGAATCGCCGCCGCGCCGCCGAAGCTTCCGCCGATCACAGAAATCGAATCCGGCATCACGCGGAATTCCTGCCCGAAGGCGCTCTCTCTGATGTGGCCCCTGGTGATTCCGCTGATGACGTCGGCGATGTCTTCCACCGGAGATTTTTCCAGAAACTTCCCGCCGCTTTCCCACGCTCCGCGATATCGCGGATGGAAAACCCAGTAACCCCGGCGGGCCAGGAATTCCGCGAGCGGCTGCTTCGAGGGAACCGAGGGCATGCCGTCACAAAGGATAATCACCTTGTGCTTTTTGCCCTGCCGGACGGGAGGCAGAAATTCGGCAACGATTTCCTTTCTGAACCTGGTGCGAAACATGCAGCCAGTGTAGCAGGCGCCTGCGGTTTTCCCAAAGCTGTGGCACAGCCACTCCTGGCTGTGCGGGCTTGCCGCTACTGCCCTTCTGCGGCGTGAATTTCGCTGGCGGGGAGGGCCTTGAGCTGGAAGTTGAGCGCGGCCCCCGGGCCCATATGGACTTGCTGGCCCTGATCTTTGAACTGGCTGATGAAGTCCGGGTCGCGCTCTCTGCCGCTTTCGATTTTTTCCCACCCAAAGAGGAGATAGTCTCCCGGCCGGATGCCGGTAAGGGAATAATTGCCGTACTGGTCCGTGGTGGCTGTTTTGAACCAGAGATCGTCTGAAAGCTTGGAGAAGTCGGCGGGGAGCAGCGTCACCAGGGCATCGTTGAAGGGCTTGCCGTCCAGCATGACCGTTCCGCCGATTTGCGCGCCATTCGCGCTCACAACGATCTTGAGCGATGTGCCGGGCGCCTGGCCGTTCGCGATGTCGAACCCCGAGTCGAGCACGTCCTCGTCACCTAGGGTCACGGATTTGACGTAAGCGTTCTGCGAAAGGCCATCCACTTCGGCAAGGTAATGCCCATCCGGCATGGCATCAAACTCGACCGTCCCGTCGGGGGCGACCGGGGACATGTTGGAGGTGCCGAAAAACATTCCGCTGGGCGGGCGCAACTCAACGCGTGCCTTGGAGAGATCCACGCTGCCCTCGGTTTGAATATCGCCCTTGAGCGTAGCCCCCGGCGTGAGAACCAAACGAATCCCGTTCACATCCGAATCGGTAAGCGTCACCTTCTGCCGCGCCTGGTACTCGGTGCCCTTATAAGAAAACTGGGCGATCAGGTCGTAAGTTCCGGGGCGAACGCCCTCAACATCGAAGTCGCCGCTCGCATCACGAATGGTGCCTGCCGCGCCGAATTCTTCCCAAGGCTCGAGAGTAGTATCGAGAAATACTCTGGCGCTTGTCAGTGAAGCGTTGGCGATTCCGTTCGTCACCCGGCCTCTAACGTGGAAGACACCAACTCGATGCAAGGTGACATCTACGTCCGGAAACTCATCTCCGGCCCGGATGCCGAGAGGCGAGGACTGAGTGGGATCTGCTACGCCGGGATAATACGTCCGTTCGTAGCTGGCAGATCCCCCATAACTCATCGGCTCCGCAGAAGCACTGATGTAATAGTCGCCCGGAGCAAGATCAAAGATCCGATACTTGCCGCGATCGTCCGTCTGCCCATAGCCGGTCGGCATAAGGCGGCGCTTCCCCTTATAGTAACGGTAACGTTCGGCACGGACCTGCATGTTTTCGATGGGTTCGCCATCTTCGTTATACACGTAGCCGGTGATGACGGCTCCGCGGATAAGCTGGAAGGAGATGTCGCGGATCGACTGGCCGGGCGCGAGCGCCAGCAGCCTGAGGGGATCGTCGGGTGACTTCTGGCCGTATTCCAGGGAAACATAGCCGGCTTTGCTGACGAACAGGTAATAACGTGCGGGGTCAACGTTGTTGATCTCAAACCGGCCGTCGGCGCCTGTCATGGTTTCGAGTGGCGTGCTGCTTACACCCGCCTTACGCAAGCTGACGGAAGCATCGCGCAGCGGCTGGCCTGTGGCCGCTGAAAGCACGCTGCCGGAAACGGTGCATTTTTGCTGCGGCGGGACAGGGATTTGCGGGTTCGCGGGATTGGCTTGCGGCGCGAGCAGAAGAGCCATGCTGAGCAGGAGCGCGAACATGGCGGACCCTCGACTGTGTGCGCATTATAACACAAAGGCCCATGTAACACGGGCTACGCCCGCACCGCAGTACAGCGACAGAGGGGGCGAAAGAGATTGCATAATAGAGCGACGGATTTCCGTAGCGCCGGTCCCGCCAAGCGGTGCCGGCCGCGAAAAATGCCGCCGGGACGGCGGCGCTACAAACAGATACGCTCCGGTGACAGCCCTATATGCCAACAGCCTACTCCAGCCTGTACTCGTAGGCCGCGCGCATTTCGGGTTCGGGATCGATGCCCAGCGCGTCGGCTACGCGGTTGATGTAATTGAAATAGGCGATAATTTCAACGGCGTCGAGGATGTCGCGGTCGCCAAGGCCGTGTTTGCGAAGCATGTCAACATGCTTCTTGCGAACGGTAGCCGGAGCGCGCGTGACGAGTTCGGCGAATTTTGCCAGGGCTTTGCTGCGGGCCGGAAGCCTGGCGCGCATATAATTGTGCTTGGCGTGTTCGGCCAGCTTTGCGTCGCCGCTTTCTCGACGGAGATCCTCCCCGTGAGCTTCGATTCAATAAAAGCAATTGTTGGCCCGGGAGACCACGACGGCCAGCAACTCGCGTTCGGCGCGGGAAAGCCCGGACGGAGCGTGCATGGTTGCCAGGTAGAGGCGCATCGAAGCGCGAAGGGTTTTCGGGTTCAGGCTCTGGATCTGCAGAATGTTGAAAACTTTTCCGGCGCGCTTGACAGCCGCTGAGTATTCTTTCTTCAACTCGCCGGTTGCGTCTTTGGGTTCGATAATTTTGATCCATGCCATGATGGCCTCCCGTCCGACGCTACAGACCCGATCATCCGCGTAGGTATAATACAAACTTTGATTTCTTATGTCTTGTTGCAATGGAGGCGTTGATGAAGGCCCTTCTAAACGCTGCTTTGAGCCTGCTGCTGGCGGGTTCGCTATTTCCGGCAAGCGCACAGACTTTCGCCGAGCCGCCCGAAATCTCTCCGCGGGATTTTGCTCTGATGGCATGGGACCAGTCTCCGGCCGATCCGCACCAGCTCGATTTAATGCGCCAGGCGGGGCTGAACATTTCGGGGTTCTGCACGCCGGGCGAGCTTGAGCAGGTGCAGGCTGCAAAGATGGCCTGCTTTGTGACTGACGAACGCGCGAATGGCTACGAGTGGACCGGGATGCCGAACAGAAAGGAGTTGCAGAACAAGATCGAAGCCCTCGTGGCCGAGGTGCGGAACCGGCCGGCGGCTTTGGGATTTTTCCTCTACGATGAGCCGCAGGCCCAGATGATGCCGGGTCTGGGCGAAGTGGCGGAGATGTTGCGGAAGGCCATGCCCGGCGCGTGGTCATACGTTAACCTTCTGCCGAATTACGGGTCGGCCGAGCGCATGGGAGCGCCAGCCTATGACGCCTACGTGCAAAAGTATATGGAAGAGGTTCGCCCGCCGCTGCTGAGTTATGACAACTATTCGCTGTTCAACGGCGAGATGCTGGGCCGCTTCTTCACCAATCTGGCAACCGTCCGGAGCGCGGCGCAGAAAGCCGGCATTCCCTTCTGGAACGTAATCCTCGCCAATAGCTGCTTCAGCTACATGGAGCCGAGCGACGCCACCCTTAGCCTGCAGGCTTACAGCACCATCGCTTACGGCGGACGCGGAATCGAGTACTTCACTTACTTTTCGCCGAAGGTCGGAAATTTCAGGCTGGCGCCGGTGGACCAGTTCGGGCACCGTACGGCCACCTGGTACATGCTGCGGCGGCTGAACAGTCAGATTCGCGAACTGGCTCCCTGGCTGATCAAACTGCGCAGCACGGGCGTTTACCATTCGGCGCCGCTGCCGGAGGGGGCTGAGCCCGTTGCGCAAAGCCCGCTGATCAGGCAGGTGCGGGCGACAACTTTTCAAAGCCCTCCGGTCGCGCCGGAGTATTTGATCGGCGAGTTTCGCGATAACGAAGGCCATCCGTTCCTGATGGTGGTGAACAAGTCGTTGAAGTATTCCATGCGCTACGCGATTGACCTGAAGGACAATGGCCAGCACCTGGTTCTGGTTTCTCCTTACACCGGCCAGCTTGTTTCCTTCGCTGGAGAAATGAACTGGCTTGCGCCTGGCCAGGGCGCTCTGCTGGAAATCAAGTAGCGGGCAGCGGACACCGGCCCGTAGCGGCAATCCCGCCGAGGCGGGATCGCCAGATGGCGGCGTAAAGCCGCCTCTACGCCGAGCGGGAAGTTCGGCCGGTTGTTCGCACTCTGCGTTCAGGCTAGAATTAGAGTTTGGCAATGGCGGAACTGATACAGATCGGCACTGATTCGCGTCCGGCGCGGCGGCCGGAGTGGCTGAAGGTGCGCATTCCTTCCGGCGACAATTATTTTGAGCTGAAGGACCTGATGCGGGGGCTCCAGCTCCACACCGTCTGCGAGAGCGCCCGCTGTCCCAATATTGCGGAGTGCTGGCAGCACCGCACGGCCACCTTTATGATTCTCGGAGAGCTTTGCACGCGCCGTTGTGGCTTTTGCGCGGTGCCGAAGGGACGCCCCGCTGGCCAGGTGGATTGGTCGGAGCCGGATCGCGTGGCCGAGGCCGCCGAGAGCATGGGGTTGAAGTACATCGTGGTGACTTCAGTGGACCGCGACGACCTGAAGGACGGCGGTTCAACCATCTTCGCGCAAACGATTGAAGCCCTGCGGCGACGGCTTGAAGGTTGTAAGGTTGAGGTCCTGATCCCTGATTTCCGCGGCTCGGACGAAGCGCTTGAAACCGTGCTCAACGCTCGGCCCGATGTTCTGAACCACAACATTGAGACCGTCCCGCGGATGTATCCCGTGGCGCGGCGCGGTTCACGCTATGACCGGTCGCTGCGCCTGCTGCGGCATTCGCGCGAAGTCGATCCCGCAATCCCCACAAAATCCGGCCTGATGGCGGGCCTGGGCGAAACCATGGAAGAGCTTTTCGGTGTGCTGGGCGATCTGGCCGGCGTCGGCGTCGATATCGTCACCGTCGGGCAGTACCTGCGGCCCTCGGGCGAGCAGTTGCCAGTGGCGCGCTTCTATACGCCGGAAGAGTTTGCAATCCTGAAGCAGGAAGGCCTGCGCCGCGGCATACGGCACGTCGAGTCCGGGCCGCTCGTCCGCAGCTCCTACCATGCCCATGAACAATCTTCTTCTCTCGATTCACAGTTGACGCAATAGACGGGTGAATTCTCTGCTTTCAATGCCTCAACACAGAGATCGCAGAGCGTCCGCATTCTCAGCGTTGAGCTTTTCCAGACAGAGGACACGGAGGAAAGCAATCATTGAATCTGCTCGCCTGGATGCCGCAGATCGAGGGCCTTTTGAGCGGCTTTGTAGAGGGCTTTGCCGCTGACGGTTTGTTTGCCGCGTTCCTGCCCCAGAACCTCGCGGTAAAGGGCCTCGCCTTCGTCGGCGTGGCCCGTGCGGATTTTGAGGCTTCCCACCATCAGTGCCCAAAGGCCGTTGCCGGGGTAATGGGCGCGTAACTGCTGGAAGAGTTCAAGCGACTTGGCGTACTGCTTTTCACTGGCCCGGGAATAGTCCTTGGCCAGGTAGTAGAGGGCTTCCCCGCGTGTCAATTCACCGTATTTTGCCGCGTACTCAATCTCCTGAAGTCCGCGCTCGCGGCTTCCGCCCGGAAGGCCGACCATCCACCGCAGGAGCTTGACAATGGTCGGCAGGGTATCCACGAAATAGTCATAGAGTCCCAACCCCGCGTATGCGTCGCGCAGGTTACGGTCCTGATGCAGGGCGCTGATCAGGAGCGAGCGCATCTGTCTGGCGGCACGCGCGGCGGCAAGGTTGCTTTGCCGCATGGAAGCCAGCCGGCCGCGAAGCCCGTAGGCCATTCCTTCGTAGAGATAATTTCTCGCCACATCGCGTTTTGCGCTTCTATTCGCGCGCGCCTTGGCCATGGCCGAATCGACGAGCTTATTGAAATGCGCGTCGTAACGTGTGGTGGAACCAGAAGAAACGATGAAAACATCGGGATCGATGAGGTTGCCCGTGGTGAAATAGATTTCCCACCACACGGCGTTTGCTTCCATCAGATAGCCCAGCGCAGAACTCGGGTCGTCCGTTTCGATTTTCTGGAAGACTTTGATGGCGGGTTCGGCGTCGCCGTTCATCAGCAGATCGAGCCCTTGCTGCGCTACCTTGATCTGCTCAGCCTCGGTGGTTTGAGGATGGGCGGCGGCGCGAGCGGCGGTGGCGGTCATCAGCAACGAAACGAGCGCGATCAGCAGAGATTTCATGTCGATAGCATGTTTAAAGGAAAGCAGATTCCTCTCCCGCAAGGCGGGATCGGAATGACATTCGACGACCTTCGCCGTGGGCCGAAAATCTATTGGCCAGGGAGCTTGAGCCAGCCGACCAGAACGTCCTGGCCCTCGATGCGGACTTCATAGGCGGAAATGGAATGACCGCCTGGGTGGTCGGGAAGGCCCGTCCGGACGTCATAGGTCCATCCATGCCATGGGCATGTGATCACGCATCCATCGAGGCGGCCGCTGGCCAGTGGTCCGCCCATGTGAGGACAGACGGCATTCACCGCGAAGAATTGTCCCTCCACGTTGCACAGCGCCATGGGCTTGTCGTGAACCACAATGTGCCTGACAGCACCCGCTGGCATATCGGCGACGCTCGCGACTTTGATAAAAGGCGGTCGTTTGCTCAAAACGCTACTCTCCCTTCGCAGCGTGGGAAAAAGATCGCATGGGCTGCTCACCCCGGCGCACGCCGAAGAGTCCCTTGCCAAGAACCTTGAGCGATTCAAACATGACGAAGCATTCCACGGCAAAAGCGGGAAATCCCAAAAAGCCGGGCAGCGGCATTTCAAAAATCTTCCATCCTTGAAGAATGGGGAAGATGTAGAGCCACCGGGCGGCGGCCCAGTAGTTCCAGAATTCCCAGAAAACTCCGCAAACGAGGCCCGCGACCATCAGATTCCAGAAGAGCGACGAATCGCCCCTTTCCCAATCGCGCAGAAGCGAGCGGCCTCCCCAGGCGTAGTTGAGGGGATCGAGCAGGAGAACGAATCCCGCCCAGACCGGCGCAAAGAGATACTGCCCGATGCCCACCGGGAGCAGCACCGGTGCAGTGAGGAACAGGAGGCCTGTCAGGCAAAGAGTGGTTCGCCAGGTGCGGCTGAAGGGGGGGTGAGGACGTATCGGCCGGCTGAAAAGGCCCATCGCCTGGAGGAGGTCCGCAGTCTCAAAGATCGCCGGCCAGATCGTGGCGAATGACCACGCGTATCCGAAAGTGCGGAGTATGGAATTGGAGGGCAAGCCTACGTAGGTCCAGTTCTGCATTCGCAGGTTGTAGGCTTCAAAGATCAACCACAGTGGAATGGATGCCAGGGCCAGCAGAAAAAGATCGCGCGGCGAACCGGATAGCCGGGATGAGCCTTTCAGACTGTAGACGGCGGCATCAGCCAGCAGCAGGTATGCCGTCCAGCACAGAGGAGTGAAATAGAGAGAGGCCCATCCCACGCGGAGAAAGAGCAAGACCTCAAAGAGGGCGAGCATCGCCAGTCCCACCCAGCCCCACAGGCGGAACTCGCCCGTCTTTGTTCTGCTGATATACCTTACACTCAGAAACCCGACGGTGACGCCAACCAGGGCCATTCCCACAGGCAGATGCGCGCTGTTCATAGCACCTCAAATCGATAATGCTCGCATACAAGCAGAATATCGGCAGGGAACCCATGAATGCAAACAGGAGGAATCGAGATGAATTGCGGCTTCGTGGTGTGACGACGCGAATGGATGTTTGCGTGATCCCTCGGGAGAAGTATATCTTGGAGATTGCCGAACGGGCGCGAAAGGGCGCGTTTATGATATATTCGCCGGGAGTTCGTCAGAAGGATTACTGCCGATGACGATTTCGGAACGGGTGGAAAAAGACCTCGTAGCCGCCATGAAAGCGCGGGAAGAACTCCGGCTCTCCGTGCTGCGCATGGCCAAAACCGCTCTCAAGCACAAACAGGTTGAACTCGGCAAGGCACTCAGTGATGATGAGGCCATTGCCGTGCTGCGGACACTGGTGAAGCAACGGCGGGATTCGGTGGAGCAGTTCCGCAAGGGCGGGCGCGAAGACCTGGCCGCCAAAGAGGAAGCGGAAACAGAAATCCTCCAGACTTACTTGCCCGCCGAAGCGAGCGATGAAGAAATCGGCTCCGCAGTGGCTGCCGCCATCGCAGAAACCGGCGCCGGCGGGCCGCAGGACCTGGGCAAAGTGATGAAAGTCGCCATGCAGAAACTGGCGGGCAAAAATGCTGACGGCAAACGGGTGAGCCAGACGGTCCGCACCCGGCTTGGCGGATAGCATGACCACCGCTGCCTTCAGCCGGAGGCGCATACTTCAAGCACCGTAGTGACCTTGACGCATGGCACCTGAACCGATCATCCAGAGTGAGGCAGACGCCGCAGCCTCCTACAAACCTTTCGTACCAGCGGATGTCGTTCTCCCGGAGTTTACTCCGCGCGCCATTCTGCTGGGGGCCTTCCTGGGAATCATCTTCGGCGCAGTCTCCGTCTATCTGGCCCTGCGCGCGGGCCTGACGGTCAGCGCCTCCATTCCCGTCGCGGTGATTTCCATCACGATCTTCAAATGGCTGGGCAAATCGACCATTCTTGAAAACAATATCGTGCAGACTGTGGGCTCGGCGGGCGAATCGATTGCCGCCGGCACGGTCTTTACGCTGCCCGCGCTGATTTTCCTCGGCTACACGCTCGATTACTGGCGGATTTTCCCGCTGGCGCTGGGCGGCGGCCTGCTGGGCGTGCTGTTTGTTGTTCCGCTTCGCAACGCGCTGGTGGTGAAGGAACATGGGAACCTCACGTTCCCTGAGGGCAAGGCCTGTGCCGACGTGCTGATCACCGGCGAAAGGGGCGGCATCCAGGCTGGCAAAGTTTTCGGCGGAGCGGCAATCGGGATCGTCTACAAATTCCTGATGGGCGAGCAGGGCGGCCTGTCCTTCTGGAAGGCCACGCCGGAGTGGCACCCGGCCTGGTATCCCGGCTCGACGTTTGCAGGTGAAATCACGCCAGAGTACCTGGGCGTAGGTTATATCATCGGGACGCGCGTGGCCGGAATTATGGTTGCGGGCGGCGTCCTCTCTTGGCTGGTGCTGATTCCCGTCATCAAGTTTTTTGGGGCGCACGTTCCGGGCGCGATGTACCCGGGCACCTTTCCCATCGGGCAGATGACCGAGACTCAAATCTGGAGCAGCTACATCCGGTATATCGGCGCCGGCGCGGTGACGGCGGCGGGGATCATCATGCTGGTGAGGGCGATGCCGACCATCATCGGCTCATTTAAATCCACGTTCGGCCAGCTCAAAAGCAGCAAGGTGGTGAGCGCCCTGCAGGTGAAACGCACGGCCCGCGACCTTCCCCTGCCGATCATTGCCGGAGGCGCTGTGCTGGTGGTGGGCTTTCTGTGGGCGCTGCTGGCATTCCACATCAATCCCCACGCCAGCGGCAACCTGGTGTCGGCGCTGCTGATGGTCTTGTTCGGGTTCTTCTTTGCCACGGTGTCGGCGCGAATTGTGGGCCTGATCGGGAGTTCCTCGAACCCGGTTTCAGGAATGACCATTGCCACGCTGATGGGCACCTGCCTGATCTTCGTAGTGGTGGGCTGGACGGGCGGTATGTATTCCGCTATCGCCCTGAGCATCGGCGCAGTGGTCGCCATCGGCGGCGCGAGCGCAGGCGCGACCACCCAGGACCTGAAGACAGGATTCCTGGTGGGAGGAACACCCAGCAAACAGGAACTTGGGTACGCTATCGGCGTGATGACCTCGGTTTTTGTGGTCGGACTCACCATGCAACTGCTGAACAGCAGCGCGACAAAAGTGAAGCCCCTGCACATTTCCGGCGTCTCGATCACCTCCGCGATGAAGTCGCAGGGACCCACCACCTACCAGGGGCGCAAGTATGAAGTGATCAGCGTGATCGGGTCGGCCGAAATTCCCGACGGCCGTTACTTCTACGATCCCGCCAGCAAGCAAATTGAGTGGCAGCAGGTGGAGGGCATCGGTTCGACCGATTATCCAGCCCCGCAGGCGACCCTTATGAGCGTGGTGATCAACGGCATCCTGACCCGCAAGCTGCCATGGACGCTGGTGCTGTTCGGCGCTTTCACCGTGATTGTCCTTGAATTGTGTGGCATCCATTCGCTGGCCTTCGCGGTGGGACTCTACCTGCCGATTTCGACTACGGCGCCGATCTTTGCGGGCGGCGTTGTCAAATGGCTTGTGGACCGGGGCGGGCGCACGGAAGACGAGGCAACGGTTTCCGAAACCGGAAGCGGGGCCCTGTTCAGTTCGGGATTGATTGCGGGCGGATCGCTCGGTGGCCTGGCCCTGGCCACTGTGGTCGGCTTTAAGAAGGAAGAGTTGGTTGCCCTCGGCGCGCGCTGGTTCCCGCGTTTTGCGCAGAGCGATTTTGCCGCGCTGGTGATCTTTATCGGCCTCGCTGCGCTGCTCTACTTCGTGGCAAAATCCAAAGGTCGCCCAGTCAGGGTCCCGGAAACGTGATGTGCGGCGCCTCAGTCTTCGATTGGCCGCTGGCTTTCCCCCTCACCCCCTTAATATGGTAGGCTTCAATTAATGCCTCGATACACCCAATCGTACATGTCGTTTTTTCCGCCCTTCACGCGAATGGTGAAGGCCCTGATTATTGTCACGACCGCCGTTTTTGTTTTGACTTACTTGCCGTATCGGCTGTTTGGCTGGCAGGCGCCGTTTGTCTATCTGGGTTTGCAGCCCTACCTGGTGGTCCATCGCCTTTACCTTTGGCAGCTTGCCACATATCTTTTCCTGCACGGAGGATTTTTCCACATCCTGTTCAACATGTTTGCCCTGTGGATGTTCGGGCCGGACCTCGAACAGTTGTGGGGAGGGTCGGAATTCCTCAAGTTTTACTTCGTGACGGGAATCGGCGCCGGCGTACTCGACGTGGCTCTGACCACCCTCTTCGGGTCACCTTTATCGCTCACAATCGGGGCGTCGGGGGCCATTTATGGGCTGCTGCTAGCCTTCGGCGTCATCTTCCCCAACCGGCCGATTTTTCTCTGGTTTGTCATTCCCATCAAGGCAAAATGGTTTGTGCTGATTATCGGCGGGATCGAATTTCTGAGCGAGATTGGCGGCCCCGGGTCCAACGTTGCTCATCTGGCGCATCTGGGCGGAATGCTGGTGGCCTACCTTTATCTGCGGGGAAGCGGGCTTTCCGGGCGCATGCAAGGGCAGTACGATGAATGGCGGCGGGCCCGGCTGCGGCGAAAGTTTGATGTCTACATGCGAGACCGCGAAAAAAAGGACGACCCTGACCGCTGGCTCAATTAAGAGGGATTTGCAGAGCGTTATTCGCTCTGCCTCAGGATAGGGCGGGCAGCGGTGGAAACAAATGGATTCTTCGTTTCCTCCACCTCAACCGAGGCCCGGTTCATTGCTTCGGTAATCTCGTGGGGGGCGTGACGCGCCAGATACCCGTTAAGCGTATCGCTGAACAACTGGCTGCGCGATTTCCCGGTGCGGCGGGCCACAGGCGTTCTGCACATTCAAATACCTCATTGGGAATGGATACAATCCGGTTGACGCATGGCCCTGCCTGGTGCTAGATTCAATTTCGTTAGTTGTTCTTTGAAAATTTGAGTTCCTGTGGTGCCCCGCGAGTGCGGGGATAAAAGGGAAGGCCGTGTAAATCGGCCGCGGTCCCGCCACTGTAATCGGCGAGTTGGACCTTCGATTCAAAAAGCCACTGTCCCTTAAGTCCGGGACGGGAAGGCAGAAGGTCCCGCGATGACCCGAAAGCCAGGAAGCCTGCCCAGGAACGGAAACTCAGACTGACTCTTCGACGGAAAGAGGACTGAGGGAGAGCTGCCGAAGCCTTCCGGTTCCGTATGAGGAATTGGAAGGTTTTTGTTTTTGAGGCTGTTTCTTCGTGCGTCCTTCCGTCCGGGAAGCCCGCCAGATGTGCGGGCAGAAGGGATGGAACTATGAGGGCAAGCCGTTACAAGTGGGGGTTGTTTCTTTTCTTGCTAGTTTTCCTGACGAGCGCTATCGCTGGAAGCGCTGCAACGCTTCAGGGGACGATTCTGGACCCGGAAGGCGCTGATGTTCCCGGAGCGACGGTGCTACTGGTTGGCTCGCAAGGCACGGAAATCGCGCACACGACGACCGGCGAACGGGGGCAATTTCGTTTTCAGGATATTACCCCCGGCGCCTATACCGTGAAGATTTCTCTGGCGGGTTTTGGCGCGACGACGGCGACGGCCAGGGCCGGGGAAAACATTCGTATTGTTTTGCCATTGGCTCCAGTGCATGAACGGGTGGTGGTGACCGCCACGCGCACGGCTGCGGCCACCAGCCAGCTTGGCGCGAGCACCAGCGTGATTACGCGCCAACAGATCGTGGACCGGGGCACGCCGCTGGTGAGCGACCTGCTCCAGTCCCTGCCGGGCGTCACAGTAGCGCGCAACGGCGCGCCGGGCGGCGTCACCAGCGTATTTGCCCGCGGCGGCGAAAGCGATTACAACAAGGTGCTGCTGGACGGCGCCCCGCTCAATCTGGCCGGCGGCGCACTTGACTTCAATACACTGACCAGCGGAAACCTGGAAAAGATTGAAGTGGTCCGCAGCGCGGAGTCTGCTTTGTTCGGCTCAGACGCCATGACCAGCGTCATCCAACTGTTTACGCGGCAGGGCAAGGCAGAAACCAGGCGCCCGCACTTCTCCTTTAGCGGAGAAGGCGGCAAAAATTCCACCTGGGCCGGAGATGGATCTGTCTCAGGTGGCTATGGGCCATTCGATTACATGCTGGAGGGAGGAAAGTTCAGCACCGATAACCAGGTGCCGAACGATTTTTTCCACGTCAGCACGCTATCGGCAAATTTTGGCCTGAGGCTGGGAAAAGCCACCACACTGCGCGCCATCATGATGGGCGGTTTTGGCCTGGCGGGAACCCCGGGGCAGACGGCTTTTGGGCCTCCCATCACTGACGCATCGTACAGGCATCGGACAGGATACGGCGTTTTTTCTCTCCACAATCAGACCACCTCATCCTGGGAACAGCAACTGACTTATACCTTCTCCAAGTCCCGCCAGGTGTCCGTTGACCTGGGCCAGAACCCCCCGTTTACGCCCTCTTTTGACGGCCGCACGGCTGCATTTCAGTACTTCGATTTCGCCAGCAACTATCTTGATGACGAGTGGCGCGACCACGTAAGTTACCAGACCAACTGGGAAGCATCACCGTTCGGCGGCCGGTTCGGGCAGCATGTCGATACCTTTGCGTTTGATTGGGACGGCGAGCACGGCTTCCTGGTTGACCGGTTCGCCCAGGCCCCTGCAACCCGTGCGCGGCGGAATAACTTCGGATATACTTTTCAGGATCAGACCCTGTGGGGACGGCTTTCGCTGGCCAACGGCGTCCGCATCGACGACAATGGAAGCTTCGGCACCGTGCTTGTCCCGCGGAGTTCGCTGGCGTATCTGGTGAGTAATGGCCGAGGCTTCTTCGGAGCTACCACGCTGAAGTTTAACTTCGGTTTGGGCGTGAAAGAACCCAGCTTTCAGGAATCATACGCCAACACGCCCTACTTTGTGGGCAATCCGAACCTGGCCCCTGAACGAACGCGGACTCTCGATTATGGCGTGGAGCAACGGTTCTGGAACGGGCGAGGCCGGCTGGAGCTCGACGGATTTGACAACCTTTTCCGCGATCAGATCGCGTTTGAGGTCACTGACTTCCAGACCTTCAGCGGCACGTATTTTAACATCGGCCGCGCCAGCGCGAAAGGCGGGGAAGTTTCGCTGGAGCTTGCTCCTGTGAAAGGCTTGCGAGCCATCGGGAGCTACACTTATCTTGATTCAGAAGTCATCGAAAGCGGCAACCCCTTCACGCCCGCGCTGGAGGCCGGGCGATGGCTCTTGAGACGGCCGCGGCATTCCGGTTCCATCCAGATCCTGTGGAACTGGCGGCGGATGAATCTGACTTCAACCACGGTGATCGTGGGGCGGCGGCAGGACAGTGATTTTGTCGGGCTGGAGCCCCCGCTGATCTGGAATAGTGGTTACACGGACTCGAGTTTGTCCTGGAGCTACAGGGCTTTCGGGCATATGACATACTTTGGGACGGTGGAAAATTTGTTCAATCGGGAATATATGCAAATCCTGGGCTACCCGGCGCTGAAGCTGAGCGGCCGCGCCGGCATACGCCTGGAATTTTGAGCGAAGGAGACGAGGATGACTTATCTCATCATTGCACTGGCGATTGCTGCACGTTTTATCCCCGGCGCAGCGAACTTCAGCCCTGTTTACGCGGGACTCTTGTTCAGTGGGGCCTATCTCAAAAGGCGAGACTCCATCTGGTTTCCGCTTTCGCTTCTGGCCGGGAGCGACCTGCTCGTGAATTCACTTCTGTACCACACATCGTTTGAGTGGATGCAGACCCTCAACTGGGTGGCTTTTGCCGCTATCGTGCTGGTGGGCTGGTGGCTGCGGAAGCGCGTTTCGGTGCGCAATGTCGTGGCGGCCTCGGTGGCCGGCTCGAGCATCTTTTTCCTGATCAGCAACTTCGCCGTCTGGATCGGCGGAGGACTGTACCCGCCCACCTTCGGTGGCCTTGCAGCCTGCTTCGCGGCCGCGATTCCGTTCTATGGAAATTCGCTGATCAGCGCCATTCTCTTCAGCGGCATTCTGTTTGGCGCTTATGAGTACTACCTTCGCAGGGCCCGCAGCCACGAGATGGCCGCGCGCTAAACGTCGGAGCGTCTGACTGGCAGCGAGACTGAAGCTGTTTGTTGCTGGCTACCGTGTGATCCGCGCCACCGTCGAGGCGCCTGCTTCGCGTGGCGCGGACAGCAACCCGGGGTGCAGGATGCTTGCCAGAATTTCGACGCCGCCGGCAAGGCGGGGGCCGGGACGGGAAAAATAACCGGACGCGTCAACTCCGTAAACCCGTCCGTCCCTCACTGCCTGTATCGATTCCCATCCTTCCGGCGGTGTCATGATGTTGAAATCCTTGACTGCCTGTTGAAGTCCGTAACCGCAGGGCATAATGACAATTACTTCCGGATTTGCCTTCAGGACGGCCTCCCAGGTTTGACGGAAGCTCGGTTCCGCGGCTTTGCCGAAAACATCCACTCCCCCGGCGCACGCTACCATTTCAGGCACCCAATGTCCGGCTACATAGACCGGATCTAACCACTCAAGACAGGCAACACGGGGCCGGGTTGAGGACCCGGAAACAGCCTGCACGACGGCCAAAACCCGCCCTTCCAGCTCATCGACAAGCTCGCGGGCCTGGCCGGTGCGACCAATGGCACTACCGACGGCCAGGATGTCTTTCCACACATCTCCAAGGGACTGGGGATTTAAAGACAGGACCTCCGGCTTCCGTCGAAGGTCTGACAAGACGGAAGCCAGGTCGCCCGGAGAAGCTGCGCAGACGTGGCACAAATCCTGAGTGATGATCAGGTCCGGCTCAATGGCTTGGACCGCTGCACGGTCAATCTCATAGAGGCTCTCTCCCCGCGCGACGAAGTCTTGTACCTGGCGATCAATCTCGACCGGGTCTTCGGAATGCTCCAGGCGAGTGCGAACCACAACGCGTTTGTTCCTCGCCTCCGGAGGGAAGTCGCATTCAAACGTGACTCCAGCCACCGAGTCGCCGGCGCCAAGCTCAAAAAGTATTTCGGTGGCGGATGGTAGAAGTGAGCAGATGCGCATGCCAGACAGTCTATCAATACTGAGGTCGGCTGCAAAATCTGAACCGTGGCCGGGCGCTTCAAACCCGACCACTCCTGTGGTTCATTCCTTAACGCAGTGCACTTTCAGGATATTGGTGCTCCCCTGTTTGGCGACGGGCTTTCCAGCAATCACCGCAATAAAGTCGCCCCGGCGAACCACCCCCATGTCCCGCAGACTCCGGGCGGCTGCCTCCACCATCTTGTCGGTGGATTGCAGCCTCCCCATGTGAACGGGTCTCACACCCCAATAGAGTGCAGTCCTGCGCAAAACGTTATCAAAAGGGGAAAAGGCAAAGACGGGGACCCTGGGACGGTATTTTGAAATGAGCCGGGCACTTGAACCTGATTGCGTAAACACCGCGACCGCTTTCAGGTCCAGTTCAGCGGCAAGGTGCGCAGCGATCTCGCAGATGGCCTCCGGAACGTCCAGTGCCTCCGCACGATCCCAGACGTCATGGATTCCCGCTTCACGCTGCGTCCCTTCTGTTACCGCGATGATTCGCGCCATCATCTCGACGGCCTTCACGGGGTAGTGGCCAGTGGCGGTTTCACCCGAGAGCATCAGGGCGTCGGTCCCGTCAATAACTGCATTAGCCACATCGGAAGTCTCCGCGCGAGTGGGTCGTGGGTGCACTGTCATGGATTCCAGCATTTGCGTAGCGGTAATAACGGGCACGCGCATGGCAGAGGCCCGATTGATGATCCGCTTCTGGAGGGCGGGCACCGTCTCCGGCGGCAATTCAACTCCCAGGTCGCCCCGTGCTACCATCACAGCGTCCGCTGCCCGCAAAATCTCATCTAGCTGGCCGATGGCCTCGGGCTTTTCGAGCTTGGCCACCACGGGAATGGCGCGGTCCGCCCGTGCGAGGATGCGCTTAAGTGCAAGAATATCTTCAGCCCTTCGGACGAAAGAAAGGGCAATGTAATCCACCCGGTTTTGAATACCGAACTTGAGATCTTCGCGGTCTTTTTTCGTAAGAGCAGAGATCTGCAACGCCAGCCCCGGGAGGTTGATCCCCTGGTGCTCTCCCAGTTCGCCCCCATTCACTACGCGGCACTGGACCTCGGTTCCTTTTACAGTTTCTACCCGGAGTTCGATGAGACCGTCCGACAGCAGAATGCTGCTGCCGGCATGCACCTCGTGGGGAAGGCGCGTGAACGTGGTTGATATGCAGCGGGCATTACCTGGAACAGGCCTGGTGGTGATGGTGACGGGGTCCCCATCCCGAAGCTCGACGCGGATGCCCCCTTCCAGTGTGCCAGTACGAATCTTCGGTCCTTGCAGGTCCTGCATGACAGCCACAACCCGACCACAGGCGGACGACACCTTTCGAAGCTTTCGGAGCCGCCGGGCATGTTCCGAGTGCGATCCATGGGAGAAATTAAGGCGCGCGATGTCCATCCCGGCATTCAGGAGCGCGGCAAGCACTTCAGTGTTGTCGGTTGCTGGCCCGAGCGTGCAGACGATCCTGGCTCGGCGGGATTCAGCGGTGGTGATTGAAAGCTTCGAAAGTGAGTTCATCCATTCAGTATATTGGCTGCCGCAATTGCAGGAAAGGAAACTGGCATAAGGCCGTATTTTGACTGTCTGAAAGTGTGTGATCTCTGGAGCCTTGCGGCATCGGACACCGCCGATTCGCACAAGAGCTGCATCAGCCCAAATTGAGATCGCCAGCCGAATTGAGCGACACTTCAGATTCGGGACGTAGAATTCACACGTCTCCGCGCGGCCCGTCGATACCGTGTTTGGAGCAGATCAGTCTACAGGGTGAGAAGATAATCGGACGCGCTGATGTCCCTGAAGCTCGAGGAATTTACTCTCAGGCCGACAACGTTGCCGAAAAACTGAAGGATTGAAGTGAGCCGAAGAAGCGGCGCCTTCTCATCAATCTTCAGGAAATGCCGGAGCCGCAGAATGAAATAGGTCAAATGAAAGTAGAGGATCAAAAGCCGGTCTTGCGTCGAGTAGCGGTGACTATCGTTGGCGGCGTTCCTCAGCAGATAGCTCAATGCCAGAAAGTCGCACTTTAACATCATACAAAACCGGGCGTAATCGACCGGAGCATCAAATTCCTCAACAGCCCTGCGGACAGACGGGAATTCCAGGCGGTTCGCATTGACGATCGGGAGAAAGTAGTCCCGGTCAAACTCTTGCCGCAGGATCTTCAGACAAATTGTCTGGAGATAAAAGAAGAGCATCGCGATCGACAATGTCAATATCAAGACAGGAAGAAACATGGAACGCCTCAATCAAAAGTGAGAAATGTTGCCTCGCGCAAACGCAGGGGCTGTCTCGATCCTTGGCCGGGCGGGTATTGCCGCACCCGGTACCCTCGAAATGGCGTAAAACCACGTCAGAATCATCCCGATATCGCAAAGCGGGAAAAAGTAAACGCCGATGACACGGGAAATTTCAGCTCCACCTGACAAATAGATTAATGCCAGACCGGCGGCCGGTCCCGCAAATTCAATTCCAAGGCCGCAAACCAGCATTCCTAATCGCTCATCGGCAATATCCATCCGAAGAGTCATGAGGTACAAGAGGGTAGTCAGCACGAGGCTGGCAAAGTACAGGTTTTGGGAGAACTCAACGATGAAAAAGGAGAACAGCTTGCCCTGGTGGCTGGAGAGCGAGAAATAAGACACTGCCGCGATGGCGAGCAGGACTGCTCCAAGCAGCAGCCTTACGAATTGCCACATTTCCTGGTTGTGGGAACAGGCACGCCTGAAAAAGGACGCTACCAAAACATACGCTGCAAGTACGAGCAGCAGGTCCGTCGTCCAGTAGCAGTTGCCATATTGAGGTGAGGCCAGGCCGTACCGCGCCAGAGTAAAAGAGCGAGATCCCGCCACACCCAGCGACATTGCGAGATAAAGAACCAGTTCCCAGAGAGGCTTCGCATGGCCACGGACCAACAGATACACCAACAGGCCCGCCTCGAGTATGTACCCGGCGTAGCTAAGAACATCGCTGGTTAAAGTACCGCTCATAAGCAGCCTGCTAGATCACCTGGCCTGTGGTGGCCTCGCAAGGCTGCTTATATCAAGCCAGCCTTGCGTTACTTGCGTGGCGGAATCGGTGCAGGTGAAGGACCGATTGCCATTGCCTCGCGCGGCGGAATCGGCGCCGGTGACGGTCCGATGGCAAACATACCACGCGGCGGAATCGGTGCAGGTGACGGGCCAATGGCTACGAGCGTTGCAGCGCTGTTAACATCAACACTGTTAGCTGTTAGCATTCTCCGCAATGATACGCTTGCCAGAACAACCAACACGGCCAACACTAAGGTCAGGATGTAGTTTCTCATCAGACTCTCCTCCAGGTGAATTTTTGGGTTCGAAAAATTCCCGCTTCGGAAGAGAGCCTACGCTAGAATACCTCCTGAGTCAATAGGTAACTTCTAAACCACCGTTATCAATTGTGCCACAATACTGCGGCAAGTCAAGCAAAAACGGCAACCTCGCAATCATACCGGGTTAATAGAAAAGTTGCAAACGCTCCTGAAATGGGCCCTTTGCGCACTCCATCGGCTCCTGCGGCAGACCGTCTGAACATGCTTTGTATCACCTTGAGTTAACGACGCTAAACCCATTAAATTCTGCAGCATGAGAGATCCATCGAGGGGGTATTCCAGCATGCCTCACCACATTATTGCGTTGGAATATGGTCAAAGTCCTGTCATCTCAGTGTAGTACGGGGGCGCTGGTCATTCTAAGAATGTCCTAATGTTTAGCCGGTTCCTCTCTCCATTCCTGACAGCGTGGCAACTAACAACATAATTTACTGCTTGAGATAGGATTAAGGAGTTATCACGGGCGATGACCGCTGGAATCAGGGCATCCCGGAAAGCTTGTGAAGAAGACATTGCCCGTCCAGCCAAGTTCCTTCATGCCGATCTCGGATGAGAAATATGCTTCGGCAACCCAGCGCTTGATGTTCTCAAAGTGGTCGCCAATACTCACCCGCTGCGACTGGCCCTCTGCAGTTTCCCCGGGCTTCGCAGCGGAAGCGAAGGCGAGGATTTCGTTTTGCTGGGTCTCGGTGCTGTCTTTGTAGGGACGAGAAAAGCGCTTGAGGGATTCGGCTTCAAAGGCGGAGAGGGACGCGAGGAATTTTGTTTGCGCGTCCTGAGTGTCTACTGAAAGCAGAAGGTCAATGAAGCGATTCGCCTGGGCCTCAGATGAACCTGGAATAATGCGCTCGCCCAGCACTTCCAGAGTCTCGCTCTGATGACGGTCAAGAAATACCGGAGACCAAACGGCTTTTGCAGTCTGGGCGCCGGCCTCGGCAACTGCGCTGTGGTTTGCGAGATGCCCGGCTATGCGACGAGCTTCGGCTATGGCCGGGAGGGAACATCCGGCGCCTCCGGCAATCATCAGTCGGCGCACCAGCTCGCGCCGGCTGATTCCGCTTTCTGAGCGTGAGTGTTTGCCGACAATTGCCGGATCCTGGTTCTTGTTCATGTTTTCCTGCCCTGAGTTTGATTCAAACTCTCCGCGTTGGGGCCTTTCCCTGAGCCCTTGAGTGCCTCATGCTACCACTGAAGCGCAGTACAGCACAACACATCATCATGAGTCTTTGTTCTTGCTCAGGTTGACGTTTGTACACCTGATTGTTACGATCAGTCGTCTCGTAGTGTGAATTGCGTCTGGGCATTCCGGTGGGCGCCGCAAGTGAGGGAGAATTGGTTGCCAGGAAGGTCTTTGGCCGCCTGATCTGGTCTTCAGATCGAAGCGGCATGGGAGAGGTCAATGAACCAGAGCGGAAAGCAGATTTATGATGTGCTGGTGGTGGGGTCGGGAGCATCCGGCGGGTGGGCGTGCAAGCGGCTGGCAGAGGCGGGACTGAAGGTTGCGCTGGTTGATGCCGGGCGCCAGCAGTCGGACAAGAATTTCACCGAGCACGAGCCGCCATTCAAGTTGAAATACCGCGACATGGCTCCTGAGGTG